>JARIAA010000087.1 GCA_029264635.1 Psychrobacter sp.
ACCATTATATTGATAAATCAAAACAGGTATTACTTGATGCTAATCTACTAACTATGTATTTGGTGGCTCAACTTGGTGATGGGGAAATAGAAAGGTTTAAACGTACACGAGAATACACGACGGCGGATGCCAACATATTGGATAAGACCTTGTTAGGTTTTAAATCTATTATTACTACACCGCAAGTCCTAACTGAAACTGCCAACTTACTCGACTGGTTTGAAGGGGCAAAGCGACAGGTGCTATTTGGTTATCTAAGTCATTTTGTTATACAAGTTGATGAAAAGTATTTATCCGCTAAGCAAATTATAATAAGTCTTGCATTTATCAAGCTAGGACTATCGGATGCTGCTCTTTTTGATGTTTGCCATTTAGATAAATGCGTTTTACTAACTGCTGATCTTGATTTATATGGTTTTGCTGTGGGTCACGGAATAGAGGCTATAAACTTTACTCATTTGCGAAAATATTTATGAACACGATTGTTGACACAGCAAAAGCAATCAACTAATCTATACCCAAATAACCGCCACGCTACGCCCTCAGGGTAACGCGCATCCTTGGCGGTTTTTTGTTGCCTTTTACAAAAATAATGCAGCTCAAGAAATAACATTATATCTAAATAGCAAAGTCGCCGCGCTGGAGCAAACCATCAAACTAAGAAAGATATAAAATAAAACATTATCACCGACCAATGTCTTTTTGACATCAGAATACCCTAGACTATCAAAGCTAATCAGGTCTTTATCTAGCGTAGAGTAATCAATTGTTTTGACGGATTCGATGAAATGCTCAACGAACCAAGAAGGCCAGTGCTCTGGTTTAAACGGTGAGATGTCACCTAGCTGGGTATGGTTTGAGAATTTTTCCCAGTTACTATCATTTAGATTTAGACTGTGCATGCGCCAATCGGTAAAGCTATAATCGCTTACCTTTTTGACAAACACCACATCGACATCTTTATGGTTTTTATCTCTAAAAATCCTTTGCATAAGCGCAGAGATAACGTCCTTTGTGCCCTCTAAACATTGTAAAAAGCGCTCGCTGTTATTACACAAAAAACCTGCGATATGATTATCTTTGTTAAAAGATTCTGAGTGACGCTGTATATGCGTGAATACAGAGCTATCAGCGGTATTTACACCACTAATATATATTAATCTTACAAGAGCGTTTGCAGGCGTCTCTCTCATAGATTTTTCTAGCATGTCGTAGCTGGCTATATTCATGTTTATAGCTATATCCTAATATTATCGTTATCTTTTATGAGTTTAACGCTTGTTATTTTATAATTCTTTTAGATATTCGTTCAGTGTTATTATATGTAAAATATGTTTAAGCGTCCATATTGCTGCCTATTTTATTAAAATCAGCTATAGTCTGTACAAAATAAAAGTGTCATGTATTTTATCTGGAGGCAAGGCTGATAAATATTTTCTTGCTTGCTGTGCCTACGCAAACAGCGGCTACAAAAATTTCTATTCGCCTCGCCGTAACATTTTTAGAGTGAATTGACTATAGATAGTCTTATTAACCAGCTAATACATGATCTGCAATAGATAAAACGCGACGCTTTTTATGACGTTATGGCACAATACACAAAACCAAACAAACGCTATGTCTAAAGTAGGCAGCTATGACTCATCTATGCTCTAATATTAGCTCTAATGCAAGTATCAACTTTCAAGAAGAATTCGCCGCGAAAATTCCTGCCTTAACTTTGCTCACTGCGCTGGGCTATCAATTTATTTCGCCAAGCGAATGCAGTGCGATGCGCTCAAAAGTAGCATCAAACAAAGCCACCGATCAAGTCGTATTACAGCCGATCATGCGTGAATTTTTAGCCAAGCAAACCTTTATGTTTGAAGGCTCGCCGTATCCTTTATCAGACAGTGCCATAGATAAAATCATGCACACGCTCGCCCCAGCGATGAATTTAGGCTTGCAGGCTGCTAATGAAACCCTTTATAACGCTATGCTTTATGGCGTGACCGTGACTGAGTTTGTGGGCGGCAAAAAAACCTCGCAAACCATCGCTTTGATAGATTGGAAAGATATAGAAAACAATAGCTTTCACTGTAGCGAAGAGCTGGTCGTACTGAACAGCGAGGGTACAAGTAGCCGTAGACCTGATATTGTCTGCTTTGTAAATGGTCTGCCTTTAGTCGTTATCGAAGCCAAGCGTCCTGACTCTAATAGAGAGGGGCAGTCGACCAACGCACAAGCGGTATCCCAGCATATTCGTAATCAAAAGCCAAAAGAGATTCCGCATCTATACACTTATAGCCTGATATTGCTTGCACTCAATGGTCATGACGGTCTATACGCCACTTGCGGTACGCCTGAGAAGTTTTGGGCAAAGTGGGTTGAAGAAGAGATCGCTGAGCCTGAGTTTGTCCGTCTCAAAAACCAAGCGCTCAGTGCTGAACAGATTGATCGCTTATTCGACCATCGCTCTCTCTCTGTAAAAGAAAGCTATTTAGCTTTAATGAATGGCGGTGATCTGGTCGTCACCGATCAAGACCGCCTAATCATCAGCTTATTACAGCCTGAGCGTTTGCTGGAGATGACGCGCCTGTTTACCTTGTTTGATAAAAAGGCGGGCAAAATTGTCGCCCGTTATCAGCAAGTCTTTGGCATCAAAGCTTTGATTGAGCGTATCAGCAGTTTTGATGAGCAAGGCAGCCGTGAGGGCGGTGTGATTTGGCATACCACAGGCAGCGGTAAGTCTTTTACGATGGTGTTCTTCTCCAAAGCTTTGATTTGGCTCGATGAGCTTAAAGAGTGCCGAATTATCGTCGTCACGGATCGTGTCGATCTGGAAACCCAGCTAAGCAATACCTTTAAATCTGGCGGTGTACTGACTAGCAAGCGCGATAAAGATGGAGCTATGGCAACCTCTGGTCGTCGTCTTGCGCAGCAAATCGGTCACGGTAATGAGCGCGTGATTTTCTCTATTATTAATAAGTTTGGCTCAGCTGTGCAGTATGAAGAGTGCTATAACGATAGCCCTAACATCATCGTCATGGTCGATGAGGGTCACCGCAGCCAAAACGGTGAGAACCATATTCGTATGACACAAGCGCTGCCTAATGCAGCCTTTATTGCCTTTACTGGGACGCCGCTTTTAAAGGACGACAAGACTGAAAACAAATTTGGCAGCATCATTCATTCTTATACTATGCAGCAAGCGGTTAAAGACAAAACCGTCACGCCACTGTTATATGAAGAGCGCGTGCCTGAGCTCAATACCAATGACGCTGCCATAGATAGCTGGTTTGACCGTATCACCCAAAAGCTTAGCGCGGATCAAAAAAATGATCTCAAGCGTAAGTTCTCTCAAAGAGGTCAAATCTATCAGGTTGAGGGTCGCATTGAGCTGATCGCGCACGATATCTCTGACCACTTCCAGAACTTTAAACAGCAGCATCTAAAAGGGCAGCTGGCTTGTGATTCTAAAGCCTCCGCTATTCGTTATAAAATGGCATTAGACAAGATTGGCAAAGTGTCTTCTGTCATTGCCATATCAGCGCCTGATACTCGAGAAGGTCATGACACTGTCGATGGCGAGTCAAAAGATATCGTCCAGAGATGGTGGCAGGACAATGTCGGCCGTGAGTACGGCGGTGATGAAAAAGCCTATACCAAAGCCATCATCGAAGCCTTTGGCACCGATGCTGGGCCTGACATTATGATCGTCGTTGACAAGCTATTGACGGGCTTTGATGAGCCAAAAAACACCGTGCTCTATATCGACAAGCCGTTAAAACAGCACAACCTGATTCAGGCGATTGCGCGAGTGAACCGCTTACACGCGCAAAAACGCTTTGGATATCTGATTGACTATCGCGGCGTCTTAACAGAGCTGGATATCACCATTGAGAAGTACCAAGATTTGGCAGAGCGCACGCAGGCAGGCTTTGATATCGAAGACCTCAAAGGTTTGTATCATGCGATGGATACCGAGTACAAACAGCTGCCAAGATTGCATAGTTCACTGTGGGCTATTTTCTCATCGGTGAAAAACAAACAAGACGGACAAGCGTTAAGACAGGTGCTTGCGCCAAAGATGCAAGAAGTCGATGGCAGGGTAATCGATACCAATCTAAAAGAACGTGATGACTTTTATGCCGCTTTAACTGATTTCTCTAACGCGATGAAAATCGCGTTGCAATCGGCATCCTATTTTGCCGATAGCTCATTTGATAAGAATCGCGAGCGCTATAAGCAAGATCTCAAAGCTTTTATCACTCTACGTAAACAAGTTCGCGAAGACGCTGATGAAACTATCGATTATGATGAGTATGAAGAAGATATTCGCCGCTTACTCGATAAGCATATCGCAGGACTGGACGTTCGCGAGGCAAAAGGCGTTTATCTAGTTGACAACTTGGGTAAAGACTTTAAGCCTGAAAATTTGAGCGATAATGAGGCCCGTAGCCAAACCGATAAAATCACGGGTCGGGTGACCAAGATGATTGAGCAGGATTTGGCTGATGATCCTTACGCGCAGGCGTATTTCTCCAAATTACTTAAGCAAGCGATTGCTGATGCTAAAGCGATGTTCGATGCACCCTTAAAGCAATATTTGATGTTTTATGGACTAGAACAAGCGGTCAACGAGCGTAAAGTCGCTGGCATGCCCAATGACTTTATTGATGAGGCAGGCAAGTTGAACCGCCACGTACAAGCTTACTTTGGTCTATTTAAAAGGCTGTTTGATAACGATAGCGATACGTTAGTGGATAAACAGCTGGGCGACGACAAACTGATCGCCTACGCTTTTGAGATTGATGAGATAGTCAACACAGCAGTCGCTGAATACTCTATCAATCCAGCTCAAATTGAAGATGCTATTAGTGTAAAATTGTTGCCGATGCTGTTTGCCGACTTAGGGATTGAGCGCGCGCAGCAGCTTATTGAGGCTGTGCTAAAAATTACTCGCCTTGGGCTGTCAAGAGACACAAAAAGCCCTAGAGCAGCGAGAGGGTAGTCACGATGACGGATACTAGCGTACTTTATTATGGTGAAGATAACATCCATTATGAAGTCGTGCGTAAAGAAGCAAAAGGTAAGTCTAAAAATGACACGCTTATTGATGAAAAGAGCAAACCAAGTAAAGTCATTATCAAAGTACATCCAGATCAACGCGTAGTCGTCACTGCCCCTATCGATGCTAGCGATGCGATGATCCATGATGCTATAAGCAAACAGGCGCGCTGGATATGGCAAAGCCTACAAGATTTTGCTAAGCAAAAGGATCATGTGCTGCTCAAGCGTTATGTGAGCGGTGAAACGCAGTTTTATTTGGGTCGTCGTTATGTACTAAAGGTAGTCGTTGATTCGAAGCGAACGGCTGGTGTTAAATTATGGCGGGGTAAGTTACAGGTAATAGTGCCGCAAAATGATAATGATATAGGTTTTGAGGCGCAAGCTACCAAAGTAAAAAGCCTACTTGATAAATGGTATAAACAGAGAGCCGACATTATTTTTACTGAGCGTTTAACTGCGGTTTTACCCAAAGCCTCATGGGTAACAGATACGCCGCCACTTAAAATCATGTCGATGCAAAAACAGTGGGGTAGCTGCTCAATTAAAGGCAATCTAAATCTTAACGCGCATTTAGTAAAAGCGCCAAAGGAGTGCATTGATTATGTGATATTGCATGAGCTGTGTCATCTCAAAGAACACAACCACAGCGAGCGTTTTTGGTGCTTATTAACACAAGTCATGCCGAATTGGAAAGAGATAAAAGCTAAGCTCGATGGGATGGCGGAGCTATATTTAAATGAATAAAGATCATAGAGCATAAAAGGTTTTTATTAACACCCATAAAAAATAGCACCCTGTGATACAGGATGCTATTTGTCATTGTCAGTCACTCATAACATCATTCAATCTTTGCATTTATCAGCACTGACAACATTTTTCACAGCAATGACACGTCTTACAAGTAGCAGTACTACTACAATTGCATTTGTTGCAAGTGCAAGTTTGGTTATCTGCCATCTGTACTAAATCAAATTTATTCTTTATCAAAAAAGTCATCAGAGCTCCTTGTTTATAAGCGATAATTTACTTTAACAATAATAAATAGATCATGCAGCCATTTTATTGTTACGTTCTACATTGGATTGGTTGTTTAACATCAGGATGTAGAAATTATCTGGCGTGCTATAAATGACAATTCGTACAGTATCTCGGGGTTTTACACCACTATTACTCTACTGATGACCATTAAGGGCTAGATTGTTTATTATTACACCACATCACCTATCAACAAAAGTAAAAAACTTAACAATAACAAACTTTTATTCATTTTTGTATTGATTAATATATTCACTTTGAGTAATATAGTCCAAACATTATTTCTGTATGTTCTCACTTTCAGCGCTCAAATCATCTACTGCTACCTACCATTATTCTAGTCAACTCAAGTGATTCTTCGCTTGAGATATTTTTAGTGGTGGGGATAGATTGTAAGTAGTGGCGGTTGTCATGGTCTGAAAAGTGTGATGAGTCACAAGTTAACATTATTGATGCCTCTTGCTAGAGAGCAGCTTTATGCAACGGCATTTTAATATCAGCTTTTAAGTGTCTTTAGACAAAAATATTAGTGATGGTGCATCTACCGGTCACATCATTGCTAATCATCCACAGTATCCGGCCAGAGGAGTTATCATGAATTATGCAATAGTCGTGTTGATCACAGCAATTTTAGGGTTAGGAGCCACTGGGCACAGTAATGGTGGCAGCCATAGTAAGACAAGTTCTTCTGGCGGTGGTAGCTCTCAGTGTAGCATCTTCTAACAACAGCTAATCAGTATAAAAAGAAGGGCATTCGTGTCCTTCTTTTTTTATATGGTGTCAATATCAATATAATAATTGGTTTTAAAGATATTATTTGGCAAAATGGAACAAGCCAAATAAAAGCCATTAGTTTTGCTAATAAAAAATATGTAGATATAAGAGAGGGTAGTACAAGAAGGGTAAGACAAGATAGGAAAGAGAGCTAGGCTTTGATCAAGCACAATAAGAGTGGCGGTGAAGGAGGGATTCGAACCCTCGATACGCTATGAACGTATACACACTTTCCAGGCGTGCGGTTTCAGCCACTCACCCACTTCACCGTTTTGACATAGCAGACAATTTTTATGAATTATGATTAAAATAAAAAATAATACATTGTCCGTATATTTGAGACGGCTTAGTATAGCGGATAGCAATTAAAATGTCACGACTTACGCCTTATCTTTCTTTATTTGTAGACGCCTGCTAGGATAGCGCCTATATATTAGTAAGCAAGAATGGTTGAAAGTTGCATGATAAGTTTTACAAGGTTCATAGGTGGTATAACAATTAGCCTAATCACAACAGTGCTCACTGTCATGGTAGGTCTGTCGCCTGCATACGCGGATGATCTTACTCAGTGTAGTCAGTCTTTTTACGGCGGTATTTACCCTGAGTTTATTAATACTAAGCTCAGTAATAAGACCCAAGCGCTATGTATGGACGGCTTTGCTGTTATGTATTCGGGCGTCTCACGTACTCCGATGTGGTCGGCTGAGCATTTGACCCGTCAGCGTTTGCAGCAGGCTAAGCAAATTGACCGTGAAGATAGCTTTCATGAAGAGAGCAGGCTGCCTACCTCAATGCGCGCCAAGTTAGCAGATTATTCGGGGTCTGGTTACGATCGCGGGCATTTAGCGCCCAATGGAGACATGGCAAACCGCAGTCAGCAGTATGACAGTTTTAGTCTGGCAAATATTGCCCCGCAGTCGCCGCGAAACAATCGCTATATTTGGCGTAATATTGAGTCCGCGACGCGCTATTTAACCCAGCAGTATGGGGAGGTTTATACGGTCACAGGGGTCGCATTCACTGACAAAAAAACCAAACAGCTGGCTGGGCGAGTGCTCGTACCCAGTCATTTTTTTAAGGCTGTCTATATCCCAGCGACCAACCAAGCGGGCGTTTATTACGCGCCTAATGATGAGTCGGAGCGTATAGAAGTTATTAGTGTAGACACGTTAGCGGCTAAGATTGGTATTGATGTTTTACCTGTGCTTGATGCTCAGACTAAAGCGCAAGCATTTGCATTGCCATTAAAGGCGGGCGAGACCTTAGACACGCCTGATGCTCAAACAGAAAAGCCTGCTTGGATACTATTTGTATGGGCGATTCTTGAATGGTTGACGGCTCAGTTGCAGGCTTAGAGCAGTGTTCAGCTAAATAATATTGGTTATTTATAATAGTAGTTATTTATATAGCTACGTTGTATTCTGCTAATCAAACGTGGAGAATAAAATGATTGAACCATTTGCGAATAATCACCAAAGCATGCAAATTGGTGAACTGGTTATTGAAAACCAAGAAGATAAAATCATCATCTACGGTGATATTGATCTGCATTTTGATGACTCGGGTCATCAGCAAGCGCAGCAGCTGCATGAACTTACTACAAAGATATTGCAAGATTTTGAAAATTCTAGTCACAACAGTAATGAACAGCTGTCGTCAATTCAAAAAAGTGACCGACCAGATAATAATATAGAGAATCCCTTTCTATAACTATTTGATATAGTTTTACTTCTATAGAAAGAATACTCTATAAAAAAATTACTAGGCAAAGTTTCAATTTTGTCTATAATGGATTTATCTACTACTTATCTCGTTTTAAACGTTGGCAACAAGGCTTAATGTGGTTAGACTTACCGATAGATAAGTAAGAGTACTAAGTAAAAAACATAACGTTTTGAATAATCATTTTACGAATGGAGTCGCTTTTATGAAATTATTTACAAAGACTATGTTAACAGTTGCCGGTATCAGCATGGCGACTATGGCATTTGCCGCTGATCCACTCGCTAATACCAGTTGGCAGACTTTTGATGAAGGTAAGCCTAAGGGCGTGGTGAAAATTACCGAATCTAATGGCGTGTTGACGGGTAAGCTTGTCAGTACGGTATCAGAAAAAGGTAAAAAACACGTTGGGATGACGATCATCTCTGATTTAAAAGCAGACGGTGGTGGTAAATACAGTGGTGGTAATATCACTGATCCAGAAAAAAATAAGACTTATCGTATGACGGCAACCTTAAGTGGCGATACGCTTAACTTAAAGGGCTACTTAGGACCATTTTCACGTAGTCAAACGTGGAAAAAGAAATAAGCGGATATCGTCCCACGTTATAAAGTTTAGTTGTTAGACCAACCGTTATAAAAAGACAAACTGTCAAAGAATCTCGCAAGACCGAAAGGTTTTGCGGGATTTTTAATACTGTAGATTTTTATTAAAAATGGTTTTATTGTCGATGAACAGCAAATCAACAATAAAACTTTCTTAGAAGTTATTTACCTTATAAACTCTGGATAGGCTTCCATACCACATTCTGCGATGTCTGCGCCCTGATATTCTTCTTCCTCAGAGATACGTAGACCCATCACAACCTTAATAATGCCCCAAACGAGTAGGCTACTGATAAATACCCAAGTAAAGATGGTTGCTGCGCCAGCAATTTGTCCTAGTACAGTAGCGTTTGGGTTGGTTAATGGCACTAGCATTAGACCGAAGAAGCCAGATACCCCATGCACAGAAATAGCGCCGACTGGATCATCGATTTTTATTTTATCTAACACAAGGATGGATATGACCACGATGACGCCTGCAATCATTCCAAATAGTGTTGCTTGCAGCGCTGAAGGCGTAGAGGGTTCGGCGGTGATAGCGACCAGACCTGCTAATGCACCATTTAATAGCATGGTCAAATCTGCCTTGCCAAAAATCATGCGCGCGATAATAAGTGCGCCAATCGCTCCACCTGCAGCAGCAGCGTTGGTATTTAAAAACACCATGGCGACGGCATTGGCGCTAGCAATATCGCCAAGCTTGAGTACGGAGCCGCCGTTAAACCCAAGCCAGCCCATCCATAATATAAGCGTACCAAGCGCCGCCAAAGGCAAATTAGCACCAGGAATCGCACGTATCTCACCGTTAGGCCCGTATTTACCTTTACGCGCTCCTAAAAGTAGAACGCCCGATAGCGCCGCTGCCGCTCCTGCCATATGCACGATACCTGAGCCTGCAAAATCAGAAAAGCCCAGCTTAGTTAAGCTAAATAGTCCAATGACATCTTTGCCGCCCCATGTCCAACTGCCCTCGAATGGGTAGATAAAGCCAGTCATCACTACAGCAAACAATAAGAAAGCCCAAAGTTTCATGCGCTCAGCAACAGCACCTGAGACAATCGACATACAAGTAGCGACAAAGACGACTTGGAAGAAAAAGTCGGATGGGGCAGAGTAGACTGCATCTCCAGAAAAACCATTTTTTGCAGATGCTGATAGAGCATCTGCTACTAAAGTATCTCCGCCTGCAATGCCGCTTAAAAATAGATTGCCATCATACATAATGGCATAGCCGCATATCATGTACATAGTACAAGCGGTAGCAAACAGCGCAATATTTTTGGTCAATATCTCAACCGTATTTTTTGATCGTACCAATCCGGCTTCCAACATGGTAAAGCCGGCGGCCATCCACATGACCAGTGCCCCACACATTAAAAAATAAAACGTGTTGAGTGCGTATTGCAGCTCAAAAATCTGACTTTGCATCTTAATTCCCCCTTGAATTGACAATGCATTAGATAGGCTTGCTTTTAGACGTACTTTACGGACCAGTTACGATTTTCAAAACTATATTTGTTTAAAGTAGTTTTGCACCAGTAAAGTGCAAAACTACTTATCCGTTGTTTAGAGGTAGGATTTAGATAGCATCTGATCCAGTCTCACCCGTACGAATGCGGATCACTTGCTCAAGATCTGTTACAAAGATTTTGCCATCACCGATTTTACCCGTACTGGCAATGCGAGTGATGGCTTCAATAGCAGGCTCTACCATGTCATCGACCACAGCGACCTCCACTTTGACCTTTGGTAAAAAGTCCACCACATATTCGGCCCCGCGATACAATTCAGTATGTCCTTTCTGGCGACCAAAACCTTTAACCTCCGTGACCGTGACACCTTTGACGCCAATATCAGATAATGCCTCACGCACATCGTCAAGCTTGAATGGTTTTAAAATCGCAGTAATGAGCTTCATAAGAAAGGTCCTTATAGGTATGGTGTCGCAGGTTGTTGCATAATGTTAAGTACATGATGATTTTTGCAATTCATCTTTGTTTAAGCCTATGTCAAATATCTTCAAATTTGCTACCAAAAAATTCTAATGTTTTATTTTCAGAATAACAGCAATTATAATCAAGCATAAGTTCTATATTGTCATTTTATATAGTGTTCTAAAAATGAGCGAGTCTATATAGGTATAAGCTAAAGAGAGGACATCTAAGACGATATTACCAGTCACTTTACGCACAATAAGGGCATTATTATAACTAACTTTTGAGCTCTAAGGGAAAGCTATCCTGAGGTGCATTGCGAAAAGAAGACAAAGTGTAAGCAAGTGTCTTTAAAGAAGACTAAAAGAGAACATATCTAACAGATTATAAGCCTATCGAGACAGTCAGCGTATCATCTGTATTTAAACTTTGGGAAAAAGTAAGTAAGGGGTTTTGGTAGTACCTAATAGTTTTTTAGTATCGCTACCTTTGAGTAGCTCACGTAGTCGCGATTGTCCAAAGGCACCAGACATCAACAGGCCAATGTTGTGCTCATTTTGATAGTAGTTCAAAGCTGCGCAGACATCACGGCAATCTAACAAGGTTTTTTTGCAGTTAATGCCTGCTTGCTTGAGACGTGCATAAGCTTCGCGCAGCGCTTCACAGTTTTCAGAGGTGTCTTTACCCACCATCACGATATGAATCGTTAGGGCGCGCACCAGTGGTGTTTTACACAACCAATTGAGCATTTTATGTGAAGTCGCACGATTGTCAAAAGCAAACAAGGCGGTAGTAGGAGGTAAAAATGATGCGTGAGTCACTAAAATAGGACAGTGACTTGGGCGTATGAGCTGGCTTAACGTTGATTTGCAAGTGACATGATGACCTATGACGATCAGCTGCGACTTTTCATCCACATAATCAATGCTTTCGCTAAGTGTTTCGTGCCGATGCAATGTATATACTTTACGTTTATGCAAATTCTGCTCGCAATAAGCCGCTGCTTGATGCAGCAAAAGTCTACCTTGCGCTTTTAGCTCTGAATTTCCTATATGCTCGTGGCTAGTAAATTGATCAAGCAGGTGGTTTTCATCGTCGATATTTAGACAGCCTGAATAGTTAACGGCTGCCTTTTGCTGTACGCTTGGTACGGCATGTAACAGACCGATGGGCGCTTGCAGGCGCGAAGATGCCCACATACTGGCATCTAATACAGCTTGTACATGATCTGGACAATCTAAACAGGCAATTACACTATCTGGTTTCAAGTTACTCATAAAGGCAACCATATCATCTGAGGAATAAAAGACAGTCAAGCAAAACAGACTCACGCAGCTGTTAACCTACCGAGCTGCCAATAAGTGCGTTTTGAAAAACTAAAAATTTCAGCCTATCTCTTTAATCTAATAGGCCGATATCGCGGCGATCGTGAACAGAGAAACGATCAATCAGGGTACGACTGGCATTGTTTAAACCGACTACTTTGACATCAATGCCTTCACGTTGCAAGCGCATGACTAGCTTGTCCAATGTGTCAACGGCACTAATATCCCAAAAATGCGCTTGGCTCACATCAATCTCAATATTGTCCAAAGCTTCTTTGGTATCGAAACTTTGTAGAAATTGGGTGGTTGAAGCAAAAAACACTTGTCCTTGGACGTAATAATAGCGGGTATTGCTGCTATCGTCGTAGTCACTAAATACGGTTAGAAATTGACCAATTTTATTGGCAAACGCTAAGGCTGATAGCAGTACCCCAACCCCAACCCCATAAGCTAGGTTATGAGTAAAGATGGTGGTCAATACTGTTGCTAGCATTACAATGTTAAATGACATGGGATGCGTTTTAAATTCGCGAATAGACTGCCAATTAAAAGTGCCAATCGAGACCATAATCATCACAGCGACTAAAGCGGCCATTGGGATTTGACTGACCCAATCGCTCAAAAAAACTACCATAATCAGCAAGATAACACCTGCCATCAACGTTGACAAGCGTGTGCGACCACCAGATTTTACGTTAATCATCGACTGACCAATCATGGCACAGCCTGCCATACCACCGAAAAAACCTGCAACGATATTGGCCATACCCTGACCCCGACATTCACGGTTTTTATTACTGGGGGTATCTGTGAGCTCATCGACAATCGTCGCCGTCATCATCGACTCAAGCAAACCGACGATAGCTAAGGCGATAGAATAAGGCGCAATAATCAATAAAGTATTTAGATTAAGTGGAATATCAGGCAACAAAAACATTGGCAATGAGTCAGGCAAATCGCCCATACTACCGACATTACGGATGTCTAGGTTCATATACAGTGCGACCGCCGTCAGTCCAACGATACAGACAAGCGGCGAGGGGACAACGCGTCCGATTTTAGGAATAAGTGGGAACAGGTAGATAATTGCCAGACCAGCTGCCGTCATCATATAAACGGTCAAGCCGACACGCTCAGTGGCAGGATTGAGCTCAGGCAACTGGGCAACAAAGATCAAAATCGCAAGAGCATTAACAAAGCCAATCACCACTGAACGAGAGACAAAGCGCATCAGGTTACCAAGCTTTAGAGCGCCCATGATAATCTGAATCACACCGCACAGTAATGTTGCCGCCAGCAAATACTGCAAGCCATGTTCTGCAACGAGATCGACCATGACCAGCGCCATCGCGCCTGTCGCAGCCGAAATCATCCCTGGACGTCCGCCAACGAAGCTAATCACCACCGCAATACAAAACGAGGCATATAAGCCAACCTTCGGATCAACGCCTGCGATAATAGAAAAGGCAATAGCTTCAGGAATCAGTGCCAATGCCACAACTATTCCCGATAACGTATCACCGCGTATATTAGAAAACCACTCGTCACGTAAGCTATCAAAAAAAGAGGTCATAAGTAAACTGCATAGAATTAGAGGCAAAAAAGTAAGCATGACTCAGTGACGACACTACCTTTGACAATGATGACAGTCTACCGGTCATATCAACGACTAAGAAAGTTACTGCGTCGCTCAACAGGTTCATACTGCTAAGCGGTCTTGCGCTATCTTGGAAGTGATCACCTAAAAGTGCTCAGCCATTAATAAAAAGTATGACGACTGCACGGTTTGCAGTATAGCCAAGCGTGAAATAAGATGAAAAACAAAGATAGTGCAAAAATGGCCATGAAGATGTATCACGGCAGATAGATTGTCAGGTAAGATGGGTAATAGGATTATAAATAAACGTTTACCACAACATCATGACAGTATGAGTGACTAAAGATTAGGTAACAATAGCGCAAGCAACTGTTTAATTGGGATAAATAATTAAATTACCAGTTGAGATTGCAGTAACGTCACATAAAAACATGCGCATAATAGCATAAAGTGATAAAAAAGCAGTACCGAAACATGAATGATACCGTTATGATGCTCACCATTATAATCGTTAAAAGGTTTATATCCTGCGCTTGGTTAGTGCAGGTCTAATCACTACTGTTTTGATAGCTCAGCAAATAGCTTAATAAAAGGAAAAATTATGACGACCTTCGCTGCAACAGATACTTTAACCTATAAAGATAACGCCTTACAAGTGGTGGTCGGATTGGGGCAGTCGGGGCTATCGGCAGCACGCTATTTGTCTGAACAAGGCTACCTTGTGGCAGTAACAGACGGTCAATCAGCGCCAGCGTTCGCAAATGAATTGCCTGCTGCTGTGAGCATACGTCAGTTTGGTGCTATTGATGCAGAGCTGCTGCAAAAAGCTGCTCGTATTATTATCAGCCCTGGCATCTCTCTTGAAACAGAAGCCGTCGCTGCGGCACGACAAGCAAATATTCCTATTGTGAGTGACATTCAACTATTTTGCGAGGCGTGTGAGGTACCCATAGTCGCGATTACTGGCTCTAATGCCAAAAGTACCGTGACAACCTTGGTAGGAGAGATGGCCGCCGATGCTGGTATTGAGGTTGGCGTAGGAGGCAACATTGGCGTGCCAGCTTTAAACCTTTTATCCAATAGTAAGATGGAATTAGCCGTACTTGAGTTATCCAGTTTTCAATTAGAAACGGTAACGAATCTTGGTGCACAGGTTGCTACCGTACTTAATATGTCGCCTGATCATCTGGATCGTCATGGCGATATGCTCGGTTATCATCAAGCAAAGCATCGTATTTTCCAAGGGGCCAAATCGGTAGTCATTAACCGAGAAGATGCGCTAACCCGTCCGTTAGTGGCGGACAATTTACCTCGTATTAGCATTGGTATTCACGCACCAAATAAAGACCAGTATGGCTTAGTGACAGATACTAATGGCGAGACTTATCTTGCCCGTGGTACAGAGCGATTATTATCAGCAGATAAACTCATTATTAAAGGTCGTCATAACTTGCTCAACGCTCAGGCGGCTTTAGCACTTGGTGAGCTTGCAGGACTACCTATTGATAGTATGCTTGCTACTTTGCAGCGTTTTACAGGTCTCGATCACCGTTGCCAGTATGTGGCGACTGCTGCTGGCGTCGATTATTTTAATGATTCTAAGGGTACCAATATTGGCTCAACCATGGCGGCTATTGAAGGGTTAGGCGCGGTCTATGCACCAAAGGACGGTAAGCTACTACTCATTTTAGGCGGTCAAGGTAAAGCCCAGCAGTTTGGCGAGTTGACTCCTTTTATTAATCAGTACGTCAGTCAAGTTCTATTCATCGGCGAAGATAGCCAGCAAATAGAGCAGCATCTACGCGGCGCAAATCTAAGCGATGAGGTCGTACTACATCAATGTCAAACGTTAGACAAAGCCTTTAACATGATTCAGCAAGTCACTGCTAGCAGCCTGTCACAAGTACAAGCTGTATTATTGTCACCAGCATGTGCAAGCTTTGATCAGTTTAGTGGTTATGCAGAGCGCGGTGACTATTTTAGCGGACTGGTAACACAATTGGTTACAAAAAATGCAGACGATGACACGTGGGTTTAACGCAAGCATTTATGCGATAAACGATTGTTTTACTTAAGAATTACTGTTACTGTCAGACAACCCTCATTAACGGCTTGTCAACTTTTACGACAGTCCTTACATTCTATGAATTTATTTATAATAAGCGGCGCGTTATATAAGCGATATGTAGCTGCTAATGTATTGATTTTATACTGAAATCATTATTTGGTTTAAACGGTGGCGCTGCATCAGCGTCGGTTTTTTTGTTTGTTAGCGTACTTAACTATTATGGCACTCTCCTTTCTTTCTCGTTCTTCTCAAAAATCTGAAGCAGCATCTGGTTCAGATGGTGTTCTATCTTGGCCCTCAGCACGCGCTATTTTGTTGTCTAGTGTCGGTTGTATGATGGTACTTAGCCTACTTATGGTCGCTTCTGCTTCTATTCCTTTTGCGCTCAGTCGCGGGATGAATGAGCTGTATTTTTTTGAGCATCAGCTGCTCTATATGGGTATTGGACTGATTGCAGCAGCGATACCTTATTACTTTGTGCCATTAAGGACGTTGTACCAAACCGAGACGCAATTCATATTATTGGGGGTCACTGGCGCACTGTTAATAGCGACGCTATTTGGTGTCCCTATCAATGGCTCGAAACGTTGGTTAAATCTAGGTGTCATCAATTTTCAGGTGGCAGAATTAGCAAAGCTTGTGGTGATTGTCTTTGTCGCCGACTTTGTCGTTCGGCGCTCGTTTGAAGTACGTAATGGCTGGGACGGATTTTTACGTATCTCCTTGGTCATCGGTCTGCTGACATTTTTGCTCTTACTTCAGCCAGACTTTGGCTCATTGGTCGTCATCGTAGGGACCGTATTTGCGATATTTTATATTGCTGGTGCACCATACAAGCAATTTGTAGCGCTAGGAGCCGTCGTTGGCGTGCTTGGCGTGCTGGCAGTCACCATGGTGCAGTATCGACTGACACGAGCATTGTCGTTTTTAGATCCATTTGATGACATTCAAGATACCGATTATCAGCTGGCACGTAGCTTGATTGCGTTTGGTCGTGGTCAGTTTACGGGGGTTGGTTATGGGGAGAGTGTGCAAAAGCTGTCGCATTTGCCTGAGGCGCACACAGACTTTTTATTAGCGATTACTGGTGAAGAGTTGGGCTTTGTTGGCGTCACTATGATTTTGCTGCTCGAAGCTTTGATCATCGGCAGTGCCATGCGTATCAGCTACAACGCGCTAAAACGTCGGCAGATGCGTATGAGCTATACGGCGTTTGGTATTGGGATTATTTTTATTGCTCAGACTATTATTAACGCCGCTATGAACATGGGTGCGATGCCAACCAAAGGTTTGACAATGCCATTCTTCAGTTATGGTGGTTCATCAATGCTCATTAGCTTAATAATGGTGGCATTGCTTCTAAAAATTTATAAAGAAAGCCCTGAGATAGAAAAGAGTCAATGCCGATATTTTTAAGCAAGTGATTGTTAACCAAGTAGTTATTAGCCAAGTGGTTGTTAAGCGTAAGTGTGATACGTTTTATTGAGCGTAAAAATAGACAAACCATTCGAAATTCAGCACCATAAAAGCGTCGCTATTGAGCGGCGCTTGTTGCTTTTTAAAGGTAGGTATATTAAGG
>JARIAA010000092.1 GCA_029264635.1 Psychrobacter sp.
ATTATGTCGTTTGGGGTGTCACGCCAGCGTTACATACGCCACTGATGGCTGTCACCAATGCGCTGTCAAGTATTGTGATTGTAGGCGCGATGCTACAGACGGTCACGATTGAAGGCTCTATGTTCACAGCGACCAGTTTGCTTGGTGCTTTTGCAGTATTTTTAGCCAGTGTCAATATTTTTGGGGGCTTTGCTGTGACTGAGCGTATGCTGGCCATGTTTAAACCTAAAGTAAAAAAAGCACCTGTCACTACTGATGCTGGGGGCGATGTATGAATAATTTAAGCAATATGATTGCAGCAAACGCTGACTGGTTTTATTTAATTGGTGCCATACTTTTTGTATTAACCCTCCGAGGTCTCTCTAGCCCAAAGACTGCTATTCGTGGTAATCGTTTAGGAATGATTGCGATGGCGATTGCCGTAGCGACGACATTCTTTTTAGCAGAAGGCCCCGTGCTTTGGTTGATTATCGGAGCGATGATTTTGGGTGCATTAGTTGGCATGTGGAAAGCCAAAACGGTTGCGATGACCCAAATGCCAGAAACGGTCGCTTTAATGCACTCGTTTGTTGGTTTGGCTGCTGTCGCGATTGCTTTAGCAACCGTACTGCATACTGAGCAAGCGCATGGAACAGTGGCACGGTTAGAATTATTTATCGGCTGTTTCATCGGTGCGATTACTTTTTCTGCTTCTGTTTTTGCCTTTGGTAAATTGGCCGCGAAAAGTTGGGCGAAGACAGTTACGGGAGGCTGGGTTAAACCCGTACAAGCGCTTTTATTTATTGCTATGATTGGTTTCGGTGGTGTGTATTTCGTCACTGATTCATTGCCCGCGTTTTATGCCATGGCAGTATTAGCTATAATATTCGGCTGGATGTGGATTGCGCCAATTGGTGGCGGTGATATGCCAGTCGTTGTGTCTCTTCTAAACTCGTTTTCGGGTTGGGCAGCAGCAGGTATTGGCTTTACTCTCGGCAACTCAATGCTGATTATCGCAGGTTCACTCGTCGGTTCATCTGGTGCGATTTTATCTTATATCATGTGTAAAGCTATGAACCGCTCATTACTCAATGTTTTATTTGGTGGTATGGGTACGTCGGCAGTCGCGGCGGGCGGTGATGATGGCGCGCCCAAGAACTATAAAGCAGGCTCAGCAGAAGATGCTGGATTCTTAATGGCCAACGCCAGTAGTGTGGTCATCGTCCCAGGTTATGGTATGGCGCAAGGCCGCGCTCAAAATTCAGTTAAAGAGCTGTACGAATTACTAAAATCTGAGGGCGTGAACGTTCGCTTTGCTATTCATCCAGTGGCAGGTCGTATGCCAGGGCACATG
The DNA here is from genome assembly GCA_029264635.1 of Psychrobacter sp. GTDB lineage: Bacteria > Pseudomonadota > Gammaproteobacteria > Pseudomonadales > Moraxellaceae > Psychrobacter. The sequence continues at coordinate 1,334 of JARIAA010000092.1, forward strand.
AACGTCTTATTGGCTGAAGCAGATGTGCCTTATGATGACATTCTTGAGATGGATGAGATTAATTCGGACTTTGCAAGCACGGATGTGGTCTTAATTATTGGTGCCAACGATGTGGTCAATCCCTCTGCGAAAGACGACCCATCGTCACCAATTTTTGGTATGCCTATTTTGGAGGTTACTAAAGCCCAGACTGTTATGGTCATCAAACGCTCCATGAGTACGGGTTATGCTGGCCTTGACAACAGTTTGTTCTACATGGATAAAACCATGATGATATTCGGTGATGCTAAAAAGATGGTCGAAGAGATGGTACGCAGTATCAATGGCGCAGCTCATTAATATCACAGCGTAAAAAACTAACGATGGTTAACATTCGCTAAAAGTCACTCAGGTGGCTTTTTTTGCGTTAAGGTATGCAGCATTTACATTCAACTATATCCAATGGTCATTGATAAATAATAATAGTGAAGAGATATTCTTATGAACATGTTGATACGTTTTTTTATTATGAGCAGTTTGTTAAAGCAGCAACTAAAACAGCAATCCTCGAGCGAGCGTTTGAGTGTGGAGACTTTGACTGCTCCGATTGTCCGTCATTATCGAATATTACCGCATGACATGGGTTTTCGCGATCATCTACCCAATTATCGTTATTTATCCTTTATTGAATTAAATGTGACACGCTTGCTAACGTCATGTTGCCATCAAAAAGGCATTAAACCTTTAAACTGGGTTATCGCCATGCAAGAAATGGTTTATTTAAAAGAGATTAAATTTTTAGATAAAATGATGGTAAATAGTCAGCTTGTTGGCTGGGATAAAAAATATGTTTATTTTGAACATCGCTTTTTTGTGAAAAGCCAGCTCATGGGTGTTGGAATGACGAAGTTCGTTTTAAAAGATAAAATCGGTAATAAGTGCACGCCAGATATATTGGACATGGCAGGCGAGCAGTTAACTGACGTTATCAACTCGTGGAATAAGCATCAAGTAGCTATCAAATCCGCTCAATCTACTAATTTTACTAAAGTATGAGAGTCTGCATAACGAACTTGGCTATAATCATCTGGCAAAATTTGGTAGGATAGGGACTATTAAATCTAAAATTAAGTTGATAAGATTTTTTCCCAAAATTATAAAAGTTAAGGAGCCATTATGTCCCCGCAAAAATTAAAATGGTCAGACAGCCTAGATATCGCTATTGAGCTTTATGAAAAATTCCCAGAAACGGACCCACAATATATACGCTTTACTGACTTGCATCGCTGGGTAACTGAGCTGGAAGGCTTTGATGATGATCCACAAAAATCAAACGAAGGCATCTTAGAAGCCATTCAGATGAACTGGATCGATGAGGCCGACTAGTTCGACTCTCCTAACATAAATAGCATCTCAAATAAAAAATTGAATAAATAAACAGGATAGAAAGCACATGACTTCACAAATAAAAGCGCTGTCCGAAGCGATAGTTTGCAAGGGTATTAGTGCCCGTACCACCAATAACGCTGAAGTCAGCCATGACACCGCGAAGTTAGGTCGATTGTGGCAAAAGTTTTATCAAAACCATGTGGAGCATCTCTCTGAAGGCGAGGATATTTACGGTGTTTATCATAACTATGAGAGCGATGATTTAGTAGGGGCTTTCGATGTGGTAGCCAGCTGGAAGGTAAAAAGTGAGCCAGTAGAAGGGCAGGATAGTGACGAAGAAAGCACTGAAGACAGCAACGTTCTTAGTGCTAAAAACATCCTTAGCGCTGCTCATTCTAGCGATGTCGTATCAGTGACTATTCCTGCTGGCAAGTATATGGTGTTCTCTGAAGAAGGGCATATGCCAAATACGGTCATGAATGCTTGGGAGAAGGCTTGGACATATTTCAATGACCCAAGCTCTGAGCATACACGCACTTATAATGTCGATTTTGAGCACTATATCGGTGGCAATTTAGAGTATGGGAAAGTAGATCTTTATATTGGTATTGAGTAGATTATTTAAATATAAGGGTGGATTAGCTAAATTGTAATCCACCAATCTGATAATTTTAAAAATAAATTTAGAACATTAACCTGCCCGTTTGTCTAACTTCTACATTCACACCTGTTAACTGTTTTAACTCATTTTCTATTTGTGTATGGCGCGTAGCCGTTAGAGGCTTCTGAAAGTAAGTATCGATAACAATTTTAAACCCTATAGGCGTAAAGCCTATAATTTGCATCTCGCCGCCGTACTTCTTGATGATTTTATCAATTTCTTCTATATCTTCTTGGCTATTATAAACATCTAGCATCTGAGCGCGACTTCTATCCGCTATTGGTAATATTTCAATAGCTATGCTAAAGCTGCGCAGCTCGCCTTTTTTAATGACATATTAGTAACTGTCAGCGACTACATTTTGTCGCGTGACGATAAAATATTTTGGCACACCATCGCCATTACCATAAATGTCAACATAGCTATCACCAAGTTGTGCTTTTACTTGATCCACGAACTGTTGTACCTCTGCTGAACCATATACCATTTCATGACGATAAATATCGGCGACAGGTCTATTAACGGCATTTGCTAAACTGACAATATGGTCTGGATAGTCGACATATCGTGGTGTATTGTCGATAAAAACATCAGATTTAGTATCAATTTTTGACCAATCAATATGAATCTTTTTTTGCTCAACTACCGTACCTGTAGTTTCGGATTTTACTGGTTCGTATGATACGGCGTTAAAGCCATTTAATAGCGCAATCATGAAAACGGTAAAGGCTAGCGTCATAGAGTTAAATTGAATCATTGCAGCCTATCCTCAAATATTCGATAAAATCTTCAATCCAACAACAAATTCTCCAAAATCCCTTCATATATCTGCGCCAATTTCCCCAAGTCATCGACTTCGACCTTTTCATCGACTTGATGAATCGTCGCATTACGCACACCCAGCTCAACCACTTGTGCACCTGTAGGGGCGATAAAGCGTCCGTCTGATGTACCGCCAGAGGTTGATAAGGTAGTGTCGATATCAGTAACCTTTTTAATCGCTTGCTGGCAGGCCGAAACTAATTTGCCTTCTGGGGTCAAAAATGGCTGACCAGATAATTTCCAATGAATATCATAACTGGCTTTGCTGTTCTCAAAATATTTATCAAAAATAGCATGGGTTTTTGCTTTTAGCTCATCTGCGCTTGTTTCTGTAGAAAAGCGGAAATTAAAGATAATTTTTAGCGTTTCAGGGATGACGTTGGTCGCGCCTGTGCCACCATTGATATTAGAGATTTGCAGGGAAGTTGCAGGGAAATACTCGTTGCCGTTATCCCAAGTGGCGTTGGTTAATTCTGCTAACGCTGCCATTGCCGCATGAATCGGATTGCAAGCCAGATGCGGGTAGGCGACATGGCCTTGTTTGCCCGTGACGGTGAGCGTCGCGCCCAATGAGCCGCGGCGACCGTTTTTAATGATATCGCCAAGCGTGTCGGTACTTGATGGTTCGCCAACGAGGCAATAGGTAATTTTCTCATTACGCGCTTCTAAGGTTTCAATGACTTTGACCGTGCCATTGATGGACGGGCCTTCTTCATCTGAGGTAATAAGCATCGCAATAGAGCCATTATGCTCAGGATGATTGGCAACGAAACGCTCTGCGGCAACGGTAAAGGCGGCTATACCAGTTTTCATATCAGCAGCACCGCGCGCCCATAAGTAACCGTCAGCGATGGTTGGCGTAAATGGTGGATAGGTCCAATTGTTGACATCGCCCGTTGGCACGACGTCGGTATGACCAGCGAAGCAAATAACCGGATCGGTTGTGCCGCGGCGCGCCCATAAGTTTTTGACTTCAGCGTGCTCACCAGTTTTATCTCTATCACCAAAATACATAAACTCACAGTCAAATCCTGCTTGTTGCAAGCGTTCAGACAATATATCTTGGCAGCCATCATCATCTGGTGTGACGGAAGGGCGTTCAAGTAGGGCGACGCTTAAGTCTAAGGCTGCTTGTTGATGGGATGTTTGTTTATTAGCGTTTGACATGAATAAACCTTCTTAATAGTTGTTAAATATTGCCCTCAACAAAGGGTACTAAACCATCACGGCGCATCCAAGTAGCGATAGAGTAGCGCTGACGATGAGCGATTTGTACTTGATGTGGCAGATCACTGTTAAATATTACCAGACGATTGGCGACAGGCATGACATTATGATGGACGCCATGTTTATCGATGATTTCTAATGCGCCGCCATCATGAGTGTTCCAATTATCATTGAGATAAAACACCGCTGAGATAACGCGCTCATCACGCCCAGCTGGATTGTCACTATGCCATTGATAGCCAAAGCCCACTGGATAACACGCATAATGCGCTTCACTGTGACGAATACCAGCGAATAAGCTACGATTAAATAAAGCGGCAAGTGCATTGATACTTTGTAAGTAATAATGGCCTGCAAAAAAGTTTTCGGTGATCCAGCGGATGCGGTCACCGCGAATATCGCTGACCCGAATACCAGCCGTCAGCTCAGCGTCACGGTAGTCGATAAAACCACTTTCTGCTTGCAGCGCTAGTAAAGCTTTATGCTCAAACACCTTATCAATGATTATCCAACCATCATCAATAAACTTATCCAAGCTGGTATCCGTTAGCTTACATTGCCAGTTGATATCAAAATCAGAGGGCTGTAATACGTGCTGAGTTGGCGGCTTTTGACTATCGTCGTCATTATGTGGAAACAGTAATGGAGGATTATCCTGTCCAATCGGATGATCGACTATCAAATTCGTCACCTCAAGATTGCTAATAATCTTTGTCATTTCGTCTCGCCTTTATCAATAAACATCCAATTCGGTGTTGTTACACAGTCAATCAATGCCTTTTTACCAAAACCATCGTCATCTTTCGCTCTGCCTATGCTACCATAGATGCAATTTTTCTTATTTAAACTTCTGAGATTATGAACTATAAACACGCCTACCACGCTGGTAACTTTGCTGATGTGGTTAAACACATTTTATTGGTACAATTGCTCAACCAGCTGGGGCAAAAAAACAAACCTTTTTATGTGCTGGATGCTTATGGCGGTCGCGGGCTGTATTCGCTTGGCAGTGAAGAGGCGCGTAAGACGGGCGAAGCCAAAGGCGGTATCCAAGCCTTAGTAAAAGCCGATGTCGAAAAAGCACCGTCAGCGGTCAAAGACTATATGGAAGGGATAAAACAAGCCAGATTCACTTATGACAAAAAGGTTTATCCTGGGTCGCCGTGGTGGATTGCCCATCATGTCGAAAAAAATCCTGATGCGGGCGTACGCGGTGAAGCGTTTGAAGCCAAAGCCAGTGAATACGATGCGCTGAATTATCAGCTGCATAAATTACCTATCGGTATTCATCATCGTGATGCTTTTGAAGGCATTGGCGCAGTTATTCCACCAAAAGAGAAACGCGGTCTGATATTTTTAGACCCGCCTTACGAACAAGAGCATAAAGATTTTACGCGACTGATTAATCTGTTGGTGCACTCTTATAATAAGTGGCCACAAGGTACTTATGCGTTATGGTTTCCAATTAAGAATATCGAAGCGGTTGAATTGTTCTACAAAAAGCTCAAACGTACTGAGATGAGACGTCAGCTAGTTTGTGAGCTAAATATCTATCCTAATGATATTGCCGTCGGTTTAAATGGTACAGGGCTACTCGTCATCAATCCACCTTGGCAGTTTGATAATCATGCGCGGGAGATATTACGCTTCTTACAGCCAGTCCTAAAGGTTGCTGATGCGCCAGATTTATCTCCAGATAGCGCAACCAATGTACGCTGGCTGGTCGGTGAATAAGGATACTGAAATGACTACTGAACAACCCTC
>JARIAA010000159.1 GCA_029264635.1 Psychrobacter sp.
AGCAGCCAGCGGTATTAGGCAAAATCGTATATTTATCGGGTGAAATCACGTCGAGTAAATTAGGCTCATTGCTGTTTTGACCAATATTTGTACGGCGAATCGCGACCGTGACAATTTCAGCTGCGGATGCTGCAATAGCCGCCCCCGTCTCATTCATGTCTTTATATTTACCCGTACCTACCAGCAACCGTGACGAAAACGTACGACTACCAACGGTAAAGGTATCTTGAGCAAGAGCAGTATTTTCGTTAGCAGATTGAGTCATAGCTTGGGACATATCTGGAATCCTAATAACAGGCGAAATAGAAAAGAGGCGAGCAGTAACAAGGTTAGATCAATGTCTGATAACAATCAAAATATATGATTTTTAAATGACAAAATGGTGTAAAAGCTTCATTAATGACCTAAAACAAAATGTTATTATAACAAACTCGTTGGCGCTTACTGATAATCTTTATTAGCTTTAATCATTTAAGTGTACCAAGCTGATTTTAAATATCAGCTAACTATGCTAAGTAATCATACTTACTTGTAATCATTGATAATTACTCAGGCGTTATAAGCCAGATTAACGAATTTTTCGATACTTATTCACTTTTTATCAGGTCATTTTTATGATGCAACTGCCATACAGTTTTGCAAAACGTCACCAGCTTTTAGTTATTTTAGCCATTGACCCTGAGCTGCCACCGACGCTGTTGTTAACCAAGACTACGCCACTATCGGCTATTAATGAAGCCGTGCGATTTTTGCAGCAGCAAGGCATACGCGGTGTGCCTCTTTATGAAAGCATCAGCTCGGATGAGTTTGAAAAACGTATGAATGCGGTCTACGCGAGCAATACAGGTGAGTCACAACATATCGCTGCTGGTCTTGAAGATCACCCTGATTTGGATAGCTTGGCAGACAGCGTTCCTGAAACCGAAGATTTGATGGATCAGCAAGATGATGCACCGATTATTCGACTTATTAACGCGCTATTATCTGAAGCGATTCGTCTTAACGCCTCAGATATCCATATCGAAACCTTTGAGAGACGCTTAGTCGTGCGCTTTCGCGTCGATGGTGAATTAAAAGAAATTATCACACCTAAACGTCAATTGGCTCCGCTCTTAGTGTCACGTATCAAAGTTATGGCCAAGCTCGATATCGCTGAAAAACGTGTGCCACAAGATGGGCGTATCAGTTTACGCCTAGCGGGTCGTGAGGTTGATGTAAGGGTGTCCACCTTACCTTCAAACTTTGGTGAGCGCGTTGTAATGCGCCTGTTAGATAAACAAGCAGGTCGCCTGAATATGACGTATTTGGGACTGGCAGATAACGACTATACTGAGCTTAAACGCTTAATCCATCGTCCTCATGGCATTATTTTGGTGACAGGTCCGACGGGTTCAGGGAAAACGACCACCCTTTATGCGGCATTGACCGATCTAAATGACCAAACCCGTAATATTTTGACTGCTGAGGATCCGATCGAATTTCAGCTTGATGGCATTGGGCAGACGCAGGTGAATAATAAAGTCGATATGACTTTTGCCAAGAGCTTACGCGCGATGTTACGTCAAGATCCAGATGTCGTAATGGTAGGGGAGATACGAGATATTGAAACCGCTGAGATTGCCGTACAGGCATCATTAACAGGGCATTTGGTATTATCAACCCTGCATACCAACACCGCTATCGGCGCGGTAACCCGTTTGCAAGATATGGGGGTAGAGCCGTTCCTATTATCGTCCTCGCTTATTGGCGTAGTCGCGCAGCGCCTGGTACGTACGCTTTGTGCCTATTGTCATACATGGCAACTGGCTGATGATGAGCAAGCCAAATTATTTACGGAGATTGGCATTGAGACAAATGCTGGCACCTCGGTGGAGACCGCGATTAAACTGCCAAGGCCTGTTGGCTGCGATAAATGTAATCAGTCTGGATTTAAAGGACGGACAGCAATATATGAGGTTGTACCAATCGATGATACGTTAAGACGCATGATTCATAGCAATACCGCAGAGTATGATCTGGAGGCTTACGCACGGCAAAAAACACCATCGATACGAGCAGATGGGTTACATAAGGTGATCGCAGGGCAGACGACACTAGAAGAGGTGTTAAGAGTCACAAAAGAGAGCGCCCTAACCGATGGCGCTATCTTGGTGTGATGACAGGTGGTTTTATTGCCAGCTTGACGATTACATTATAATGATTTGTTAAAAACAAATCATTCAAGTGAATGGGCTGCAATCATCAGCTTATCGGTTGATATTAGTATGTTTACTATTTTGCTGCTATACATTCAACTTCAACGCTAGCTCCTGCGGCTAGATCTTTGACACCGAACGCTGAGCGTACAGGATAAGGCTTGGCAAGTTCGGTTTTATAAACTTCATTAAACGCCTCAAAGTCGTTCATATCAGTCAGCATCGCCATGCATTTAACAAGATCTGACTTTTGATAGCCATACTTTAGCAACACGTCATTGATATTATCTAATGATTGCTTGGTTTCGGCTTTGATGCCGCCTTTAACCAGTTTGCCCTCTTTAAAGCCAATCTGTCCTGACATATATAGCGTATCACCAACACGTACCGCGCTTGAAAAAGGATACTCGCCGCCACCGCCAAGAAAAACAGGTTTGGTTTTGGACATGGTCGTGGTACTGGTGGCTGTCGCTGGGGCTGCGTTTGCAGTGATTGCTAAGCCTAATGAGCATGCGCCCATTAGTAGGGCTTTAGATAGGTTGGCGGTCAATTGATGGGTAAGTGTAGACATCAGTGTCTCCTTGTTATGAGTTTATTAAGGGTAAATGCACTATAAAAAGTGCCTTCGGTTGAATAAGACATTATAAGGTTATAAGATGATTGCTTAGTTTACGATTGGTTATCAGTGTCAGCAGATAGCTGGTTTTCTCACTGAGTTTCATCGTCAGCTTCAGTTGTTTGTTCTTGTTTTTGTGCTTTTTCTTGCGACTTGCCTTGGCGGCGCGCTTCAAGCTCAGACTTAGGTATCCAGGCCCATGTCATCTCAACCGTAATAGGATCACGTACACTATCAGACTCTCGATCATTGATGATGCATGGAATGACCATCTCACCTTTAGGTGTATTTAAGATATCCAAACGCTGCTCATCGCTTAACGTTGCAACCGCTGCGACTTGGCCTTTTTTAAGTGGGCGATAAAAATGGACTGAGTAGGATTTGATAAGGAGCACTCGGTCAGTAGGTAAGTTTAGCCCTAAAATAAAACCTGTTGCAGTTTCGGCGAGTAGCGTAACAGCAACCGCGTGGATAGAGCCAATATGGTTCTGTACGGTTTTGTTATTATGTAAGCTAACTATGACCTGATTGGGCTCTACGGTTTCATAATAGACACCAGTGGTACCTACATAAGGTACGACTTTACCGAAAGCTTTGGACAAAATGGTCGAGCGTGCAGCAGCAGGTAGATATTTGGTAATAGATAAGAGCTTAGTAAACTGATTGCTTATTGGTTTGAGGGTAGTGGGCGATGGCTCTGTTTTTATGGTGGTGTCAGATGATTGCGCAGACAGCTTTTCGGGTAATTTGGCTGATAGTTTGCTCGACAGTTTAATAGGTAGCTTGTTTAATAATCCTGACATACAACGTTCCTCAAGTGATTCTATGCTGACAATCTTTAAAAAATAAAACACGGTTCATAATAAATAACAGTAAAACATGCTAGCGCTGTCGTTAGTCGCTCATATATTTGCATATCAAACATAATAATGATGACTAGCAGCACAAGCATCGACTTGCATGTGCCTATTATTAGTACCATAAACCAGCATGCGCATAAAATAGTAGTAACGTAACCATTGGAGGGTTGCCCGTTTTATAACTATTATTTTTATCGATTGTTTTTAATACTGAGTTAAGTTATGAATGACCTATCTATCAATGACCCTACTAATATTATTTATACAGGGGTAGCAGGTACGGGTAAAACTTATGAGCTGCTACAAGTTGCTAAACAGTATACCCAAGACTTGCCCAGCGTAAATTATAAGGACATGCTAGCACAGCTGTTGATTGAGCTCAGTTGGCGTGAGGTGGTGTGCCTCATATTTTTAGATTTTAAGGCACAGCAAAAGGACTTAGTAAAAGTGCCCGAGGTCGTCAATCATGAGTTTTTTATGGTGAAGGCGGCGCAAAATGAGCGGGAAAAAAATTTAAGCAATACTGCCTGGTCGGTACTACAAATGCATAGCCCTGCCAGCTCAAAAACGGTCAGCTACAAAAACCGTGCAGCTCAAGCGTACTTCGACAAAGATGAAAGCGGAGCATGGCATCTTTTACCAGAGAGCAATTTATTATTGGCAGGGCTCTCACAGCACTTGACCGAGTTTCGTCAAGCGCAGCAAGACAACCAGCCGATACAAAAGCAGTGCTATAGTATGGTGAGCTTTCATCAAGCGTATGGCTATGAAGAATTTGTGGAAGGTATTCGTCCCGTAATCAGTAGCAATGAATTAGGCGAACAGAGCACTCAAGCCAGCCGTCAAAATCATCGTCAAGAAAGCAACGATCAAATGCGCTACGCTATCCAAGACGGCGCTTTTTTAAAGCTTTGTCAACGCGCGGTCCAAGATCCTAAACAGCGTTATGCGATGCTCATAGATGAGATTAACCGTGCCAATGTCTCTCGAGTCTTTGGCGAATTGCTTAGCCTCATTGAGACCGATAAGCGCCGCGGTCAACCCAATGCGATGCAAGTCAATTTAGCCTATTCTGGACGGGCATTTAGTGTACCTGCTAACGTTGATATTTATGCAACGATGAATACCCAAGATCACTCGTTAGCCCCGCTCGATATGGCACTGCGTCGGCGCTTTCGCTTCATCAACTGTTCCCCAAAGCCTGAGTTGTTACAAATGATTCATGTTTTTAATAGCGCTTCTTCTGATCATCCTTCTAAAATCTTGGATGGCTCTCAGCCGTCAGAAACGGTAGATTTAGCTAAGCTGTTAATCGGTTTAAATCGTCGTATTACTCAAACGCTGGGACAAGACGCGCAACTGGGCCATGCGTTTTTGTTCTCAGTACAAAATTTGGCACAGCTACAAGCTGCATTGGTAGAGCAAATTATCCCGCAATTGGCGCAAGCAGCTGGCGGACAAGTGGCATTATTACAATATATATTTAATGACGAGCGGCAGCCTTCTGCAGCACAATTTATCCTTGATAGTCAGAGCAATTTCAATCAGCCGTCAGATATAAACACCCAACGCTTGATTAGTGAAAGCGAGATGTTTGTGGGTCACAATGCATTTGCAGGCTCAATGATGAGTGGAAGCTATATGATGAACCCAAGCCTTATCGAGCAAACTGGTGAGTTTGCCAAACCTTTTGTCTATCAGCGTTTATATTGATGAATAGCAACAATAATAGAGCAAGTTATCCTACCTTAAAAATGCAGCCTAACTCAAAGATGTCAGGTAGCGCAGTCATGAGCGTGTTTGAGCATCAGCGCTTGGTTTCAAAGGACTTTGCTGAGATAGCTGATTTTGCTTGGTTGCTGGCGCAAGAGTTTAGCGTGTTTACTATTAAGCGTCAGCGCGGACAATGGCAGCTAAAAGTCGGTCATTATGTGGGTATTATCTTGCTCCCAAGTGGCATGATGCTTGAGATATTGCCCAAAGCGATCGCAGGAACGCAGGCCAGCTCGCTTTCAAAAAATGATGAAGTTCTGCGCGCACGCCAATGGACACAGTTGATGCTATCCGATCTGATAACATCAAAGACTCATCATAACAAACTGCCCCATACAAAAAATCTGGGTCAGCTTAGTCAGCATCTGGCTCCGTTTACTACAAAAACGCCGCCGCTGTCGCAGTGGTTGGTCGAGCAGTTTTTGCAGCTGCTATCTGGATATCAGCCTACCAAGCACTATCAAACGCAAATCCATCATCAATCGACGCTACAGGGTAAGCTGCTGATAAAAGAGCAGTTAAAACATAATAGTCATCAACCGCATAAGCTTGCCTGTGAAGTGACTCATCTAACTACAGATATGCTAGCCAATCGTCTAATCAAAAGCGCTTTTGTGTTACTTAAGCAACTGGCAGGCAGGCATCGAAGTAATGACTCACAAGCGCTATCAGTATCTACAGTGCTCATGTCTAAACCAGGGCTTTGGCAACATATCACCGAGCTTAGCGGTCATGAGCGTCAAAGATTAGATTCGCTATATTTACAAGCAAAGCGGCAGCTACAGATACAGCCATTAACGAGGTTGCAGCTGCAATCAGCGCATCAGTTGCTGGACTTAGCGCACTGGTTACTCCAAGTACATCATACCAATATGCCTACTGGTAACGCTCTTAACTGTCCATACGATCATCAAAATACTTATCAAAATAGCCAGCTGCGGTTGTGCTTATTGATTAATATGAATCAAGCTTTTGAGCAGTGGGCAAGCGGGCGCGTCGCTAAGCTGTTTGATGCGTCTGCTGGCCTCAATCAGCCTGTATATCAGACGTTTCATCAACAAAGAGATATTTGGCTCAGTGACACGGTAGGGCAGACTTGTCTGTCTATGCAGCCAGATTTATTGGTATATGATATGAGCGCTTTTCAAGATAAAGATAAAGATAAAGATGATAGTCATCTTGAAAAAAAGGGTATAAGTAGCGTTGATACAGGTATACATCATTGCAGCCATGTCATCGATGTCAAATGGAAGCATTTGTCGCATGCTCATGACATCAGTGCTAGTGATGCTTACCAGCTAACAAGCTATGCACAAGCTTACCAAGCAGAGCAGGTTTGGCTCGTCTATCCTGTCACCGATAATGAGCGGCAACCAGTTGCCCTTCGCCAGCCTGCGCGCGCAGAGCATCCCATTTTATGGCTGATGCCCTTTAACGTCACGACTGGAATGCTTAATACCGGCTAAACATCGAGCGCAAATACAGCGATTGTTAGCATCATAAATAATAAAAACAGAATATTTGAGCAAAATGATGCAAATTCATTAAAATAATAAGAAATAGGTGTTGACACTAGGGGCGGTAAGACCTATTATATGCACCTCGATAGCGAGGAACATTAACCAGTTAGCGGTATTACCAATGACGAGTTAATCGACAAAACTGTCGTGATAATAGAGAATTTCGGAGTGTGGCGCAGTTTGGTAGCGCATCTGGTTTGGGACCAGAGGGTCGTAGGTTCGAATCCTATCACTCCGACCATCTATTTAAAGAGCCTTACAGGCTTTTTTTTATGT
>JARIAA010000214.1 GCA_029264635.1 Psychrobacter sp.
CATACTAGGATTATAAATACCCTCAGTACTTAGTACTTCAATACACTTATTGACCAGTGCTTGCTGCTGATGGTTGAGGCCAGTTGAGAAATGATCAAAACCCACAAGGTTTTTTAGCGCAAAGTTGGTCTCTAAACTGGCTCTTGCTGAGCCAATACCGATGACTTTTTTGTCTTTAAGACGCTTAATGGTTTCATCTAACGCATAGTCGACATTAATCTTGACATGCTTATCGTTGATACGCTCAAGCGCTTGAGTTGGGCGATCAGCGCGATTGACATAACCATAACCAAAGCGACCACGGTCACATAAGAAGTAACGGTTTACTTCACCGTTGTAGCGGTTTTCGATACGGCGCAGCTCGCCATAACGCTCACCTGGTGAGATATTACAGCCAGCTGAGCAGCCATGACAAATACTTGGCGCATACTGCATATCCCACTTACGGTTGTAACGCTCAGAATGCGTCTTATCAGTAAATACGCCCGTTGGGCATACTTCTGTTAAGTTTCCTGAGAACTCACTTTCAAACTGACCGTCTTTATCACGACCGAAATAAACGCGATTGTTTGAGCCATATACGCCAAGATCTTCGCCGCCTGCGTAGTCTTTATAAAAACGTACACAGCGGTAGCATGCGATACAGCGGTTCATCTCGTGCGCGATAAAAGGCCCAAGCTCTTGGTTATAATGCGTGCGTTTGGTAAAGCGATAGCGCCGACGGCTATGACCTGACATATAGGTCATGTCTTGCAAATGGCAATGTCCGCCCTCCTCACAAGTGGGGCAGTCGTGTGGATGGTTGGTCATCAGTAGCTCAACCATCGATTTACGAAACGCTTTGGCCTCATCGTCAGTGACTGAGATGTACATATCATCGCTTGGTGCGACCATGCATGACATCACAAGGCGACCACGGCCCGCTTCTAAATCTTCTTTATTCTGATACTGTTTGACTGCGCACTGACGGCACGAGCCGACTGAACCTAAAGCTGGATGATAACAAAAATAAGGCACATCAATGCCGAGTGACAAGCAGGCTTGTAATAAGTTATCGCTGCTATCTACTTCGACAGTGGTTCCATCAATATGTATGACTGCCATGCCGCTCTCCCTATTTCACTACTAGCTGTTGATTGGCTGCAGCCTCAATAACATCTACACCAACCGCCTGTGCGATTTTTTGATCAAACTCAGGACGGAAATATTTAATCGCACTCATCAAGGGCTCCATCGCACCTGGGGCATGAGCACAGAAGGTTTTACCAATCCACAAGTCACGCGTAAGACCCTCTAGTTTTTCCACATCACCTATCTGCCCTGCGCCATCATTGATAGCGGTGAGGAGTTTAACGCCCCACGGCAAGCCATCACGGCATGGGGTACAAAAACCACATGATTCACGCTGGAAAAAAATCTCAAGATTGCGCAGTAGTGACACCATATCTTGTGCTTCGTCAACCACCATCAACAGTCCTGTACCCATACGGCTACCCGCTTCTTGAATCGTATCAAAATCCACCACCACATCTAAGTGATCGACTGTCAAAAAATCTGTTGATGCGCCGCCTGGTAGCCAAGCTTTAAGCTTTTTGCCCTCAATCATACCACCTGCAAAATCTTCGATGATTTCACGAGCAGTATAACCAAATGGTAGCTCCCACAGACCAGGATCATTGACCAAACCTGAGCAGCCAAACAGTTTGGTACCAGGTGTTTTGGTTTTACCTTTGATATCAGACAGCGATTGATACCAGTCTACGCCATGATTTAAGATGGCTGGCATATTGCACAAGGTCTCAACGTTGTTGACCACCGTTGGTCGACCCCATGCACCAGAGATTTGCGGGAAAGGCGGTTTGGTACGTGGGTTAGCACGGCGACCTTCCAAGCAGTTAATCAATGCCGTTTCTTCACCGCATATATAGCGTCCAGCGCCTGTATGAACATGTAGGTTGAAGCTAAAGTTTGAGCCTAGAATCTTATCGCCCATTAGGTTATGAGCTAAGCATTCTTCAATTGCAGCAGCCAGACGCTCGGCGGCTAAGATATACTCACCGCGGATAAAGATATAACCATCGGTCGCACCGATAGCATGCGCAGTAATTAACATGCCTTCGATAAGCTGAAACGGTAGACGCTCCATTAATAACCGATCTTTGAATGTGCCTGGCTCCATCTCATCAGCATTACAGATAAGATAGCGCGGCAAACCATCTGGCGGTGACATAAATGACCATTTAAGGCCAGCGTTAAAACCTGCACCACCGCGGCCTCTGACATTAGCTGCTTTAATCATATCGCCAACGTCTTTTGGCGACTTTGATAACGCATCTCTTAAACCCATAAAGCCATCTAAAGACTCATAAGTTGCTAAATCTAGTAGCGCGTCATGATGAGCCAAACGCCATGTTAAGGGTCTGGTTTCACTGGTGGCTGTCGCTTTGTCACCGTAAATTGGAATGCGCTGATCATTTAGCTGGCTTGGCGCCTTGCCTTGATTACGACGAGCAATCTGCTCGGAAAGTGTTAATCTCATGCATATAGCTCCAATAATTGAGCGACCTCAGAGGGCTCTACAGGACCGTAGGTATCCTCGTCAATCAGTACTGCAGGACCTTTATCGCAGTTACCTAAGCAGCAAATTGGCAATAGCGTAAAGCGACCATCAGCAGTTGTTTGACCATACTCAATACCCAGCTGTGAGCGTAACTCAGCTGATAACGCCTCATAACCTGTTAGATAACAAGCTATAGAATCACAAATTAAAATGACGTGACGGCCGACAGGTTGACGATAAATACGATTAAAAAAAGTGGCAACCCCGTCCATATCTGTCATCGGAATATCTAAAATATTAGCAATCGCGTTCACTTGCGCGTCATCAACCCAGCCGTTGCGTTTTTGTACGATTTTCAAAGCATCTAACGAGGCTGCACGCGCTTGCGGGTAATGGTGCATAAACTCATGTATCGCTTCAATCTCCTCAGGGGTGAGGATACTTGCCACATCTACTTTTGGCATTTTATCGGAAACAATCTTCATAATCTTTTTCTTTCCTCACTCATCATGCTTTATTTCTCTACAACTGACGCTTTATTGATATTGCTGTTGTATTAAAATATAAAAGCATTTTGGTGTGCCATTCGGCAAAAATATATTGATTAGCGTGTTTTTTAAACTCTAACGATCACAGTCTGCCATCACAATATCTATCGACGCCAAATACATAATAGCATCGGAGACCAGCGAGCCATTAATCACTGATGGCATCTGCTGCAAATGCGCAAATGTCGGCGTACGGATACGCGTACGATAGCTCATCGTCGCTTTATCTGATGTAATGTAATAACTGTTCAGACCTTTGGTCGCCTCTACGATCGTGGTGCATTCACCAACGGGCATGACAGGTCCCCACGATACTGAAATAAAGTGATTAATCAAAGTCTCAATATCGTTCAACGTGCGATCTTTTGGTGGTGGTACAGCGAGCGGATGATCAGCTTTATAAGGGCCTTGCGGCATGTGATCCATACACTGGCGGATGATACGCATGGATTGGCGTATCTCCTCAATTTTAATCATACAGCGATCATACGCATCGCCGTTGTAGCCAATGGGGACTTCAAAATCAAAATTTTCATAACCCATGTAAGGACGTGCTTTACGCAGATCAAAGTCCACGCCTGTGGCACGTAAACCTGCACCAGTAACACCCCAAGCCAACGCTTGTTTGGCATTATACTGTGCCACGCCCTGAGTACGACCTTTAAGGACGCTATTTTTCAGCGCCGCTTTAACATACTCATCCAAGCGTTTTGGCATCCAATCTAAGAACTCACGAACTAGACGTTGCCAACCGCGTGGTAAATCAGCGGCAGTACCACCTATACGGAACCAAGCTGGGTGCATACGATAGCCTGTCACCGCTTCAATAACATCATAAGCTTTTTGGCGATCGGTAAACATATAAAATACAGGAGTCATACCGCCTGCATCCTGAATAAAGGTACCAACAAATAGTAAGTTATTAGTAATACGGAAGAACTCGCTCATCATCACACGAATGGTTTGCGCGCGATCAGGAATAGTGATACCAGCAAGCTTTTCGACAGACATAATGTATGGCAGCTCATTCATGACTCCGCCCAGATAATCGATACGATCGGTATAAGGAATATAGGAATGCCACGTCTGACGCTCAGCCATTTTTTCGGCACCGCGGTGATGATAACCGATATCTGGAATACAGTCGACGATCTCCTCACCATCAAGCTGTAATACTAGTCTAAATGCACCATGAGCGGATGGATGGTTCGGACCGATGTTCAAAAACATAAAGTCTTCATCACGACCTGAGCGTTTCATGCCCCATTCTTCAGGAACAAAGCGCAGGTTTTCTTGCTCATATTGCTGTTTGGCCGTATTTAAAAAATAAGGGGTAAATTCGGTCGCACGTGCATGATACTCTTTACGTAGCGGATGACCCTCCCAATATTTGGGCAATAAGATACGGGTTAGATGCGGATGTCCACTAAAGACAATACCAAACATATCCCAGACTTCGCGCTCGTACCAGTTGGCATTTGGCCAAATATTAGTGGCGCTAGGTATGTTTAGATCATCTTCACTTAGCGCCACTTTAATACGCACATCGCTATTACGCTCAAGCGACATCAGATGATAAAATACCGTAAAATCACTGTCAGGCATACCTTCGCGATGTTTGCGCAAGCGCTCATCTATCGCTGATAAATCAAACAACATGACATAAGGTTTTGGCAATTTGCGCAGAAATAACAATACATCGAGTAAATCAGCACGCGCCACCCAAACGGTTGGAATCTCATCAACAGTGTGCTGCACAACGAATTTACCAGCATACTTCTGTTCCAGCTCTGTAATAACCACTGACACAGGCTTTATCTTAGAATCTATATTTTCGACTACCGTGACCATGAATGATGCATTCCTTCATTAATCATAACTGAGCTATATTAAGCGCAACCAAACTATGATGAGCGTATGCGTACTATGCGCTTTTATGGATTGTTGAGGTGGAACCAAGCTAAACTAAATACTATCAGGACTGCGCAAGTTTTTGACAGCAATACGATCTGCCTGTTTACGATCACGCTCAGGCGTCATTTGCGGCTGATAAACACCCTGATCATTCATATGAATACCTAACGGACGACGCTCTTTGGTGATAGATTCTTGCAATAACATAAGCCCTTGAATCAACGCTTCTGGACGCGGCGGACAACCTGGCACATAAACATCAACAGGAATGATCTTATCCACGCCTTGTACTACCGAATAGATATCATACATTCCGCCAGAGTTAGCGCAAGCACCCATGGATATCACCCATTTAGGCTCAAGCATTTGCTCATATAGACGCTGAATAACAGGTGCCATTTTAACAAAACAAGTACCTGCAACGATCATTACGTCTGCCTGACGCGGTGAGGCACGAATGACTTCGGCACCAAAACGCGACAAGTCGTGAACGGCGGTTAAGGTGGTGGCGTATTCGACATAGCAGCAAGATGTACCAAAGTTAAATGGCCATAAGGAGTGCTTGCGCCCCCAATTTGCTGTGGAATGAACAAGGTCTTCTAAGCGGCCCATAAAGACGTTTTTATTGACTTCATCTTCAAGTGGATCACTGACCGTTTGGCGAGTCTGTGCAGGATAGGACTCTGCATCAGGATTGGCTTTTGTTAAGGTGTATTTCATAACATATAACCTTTATATTGGTAAAAGGTGGCAACGACCTTGCCAGCATTATCACCATAATTTCTATCATTTATAAATGACTGTTAGTATAAGTATACTTATTTTATCATTATCATATAGCTACTATAAGACTTTATATGTTCAGAACAAAGCTCATTAGCGCGCAACTTTGTCTGAAAGCGCAGACGTTGCAAAATCCACCGAAGTAATATTACCTGTGGTATTAATATGATCAATATCTCGTAAGTGGCGGCGATTAGCCTCAATGTTATTTGAGACATTGATTTGCCCTGAAGACTGCGCTGGTATTTTGCCAGTAGGATCGACCATGAGCTCATGGGCACCATCGAACTTAGTAATGTCCGCCAAATTAAAACCAGCTGGCGCTGCATATAGACGCGCTCTTTTACGCAGCTTATCAGCTGGCGCCCAGTTCATAGCACCCAAACTTAGCTCATATATCAAGCCGATGATAAGAACAGTAATAAAAAGCGTAGCCGCTGCAAAACCAAGCCAGCCTGCCTCACGAACTGAAACTGCATAAGCATATAAATACAGTGCTTCTAGATCAAAAATAACGAAAAAGATTGCCACCAAATAGAATTTTGCAGACAAACGAATACGGGCGTTGCCAGCTCCGACGACACCTGCCTCAAACACCTCTTCTTTTTGTAAGCCTTGAGAGCGACCGCCAAGTAAGCGCGGAACGACCAGCATAAACACAACAAGCCCAATAGCGGCTAAAATAAAAGCAACTGCTGACCAATTAAAAGCAGACATGATAATACGTGCTCCTCACCCAATCGATTGTCATAAGTTGCATACCATGATCTTTGTAAAACGTAGTGGCATGACAGACCTGACGCAGACGAAAACACAAATACTGTGCTGGTAACGACCAATTATCAAGATTATTGACGATAGTATAAAACGATAACAGCCGTAAGAGGGTTTATCTGCACGCTAAGGATTATTGATATCATCGGCTATCAAGCCAAAAGGTCATAAGCGGACCCTATTTGATCATTGTATCAATAAAAAACAACAACGTACTAAGACAAAGGCTGATCGTCAAATCCATCTAGTAAAAACATAAAATAAATTTATTAAATCAATATCCTATTGATACCTTTAATTGATTTAATAACTCATGACACGTGATCAATAATGATGTGACAACTGGCATAAACTGTTTGCTCACTATACGCATATCACTAGTCAAAAGCCAGTTTTTAACTGCATTGAATAGTCACTTTATATGCTACAAAATATGTATCTTAACCAAAAATATAGGTCACACATTAGTTCGGATAAAATATATTTTAGACCGTTAGCTCGACAATGCTATAACTAAAAAATACAAATGAGAAAATAGACTACCAAAGCTTTGTTCGACCCAGCATAAACGATGATATAAGATACCATGTATAAAACAAACAAGCAGGTATTGTAAACCAAATATGTCTAATTGCAACCTATGTAAATGTCAAATTCAAACAAGTGACGCGTTACCTTATCCATTATCAAAATCCATAAAAAAAGGCAAGCTTAAGTGACTGCTTGCCCTCTTTGTGTCAATACTCATCGAATTACTAATTTTCGAGTTTTTTCATAATACAATGAGTAAGTTTGCTTTGGTATCAATCTTTAATATGATTACTCGCTATTGATTGATGACATCTACCCCTTTTGGTGGTGTAAACTTAAACTGACTACCATCAAGCTTAGGATTCATCTTAATGCCTGTAAACTTGATAGAAGTGGTTTGCCCTAATGTGTCATTAAGCACCATCATAACAGGCTTACCACCACTAAAGCTTACCGACAAGTTTTTAAAGCTAGCATCATCTGATTTAGGGTACAAGACATAATAGTTTTTGTCATCGTACGGCTGCGTGATCTTAAAGTTCTTATCGATTTTGTTTGGATCTCCTGACAATAGCAGCGCTGGTGTATTGCCTACTTGCGCATCTACGCCCTGCTTGGTCGCTTGTTCCAAATCTTTATCATAAATCCACATTGAGTTGCCATTGGCCACAATCAATTGCTCTGAAGGTGACTTGGTTTCCCAGCGAAAATTGTTTGGACGTTGCACACTCATTGAGCCTTTAAAAGTGCCATTAGTCGCGCCTTTAGTCGTTTGCGTAAAGTTAGCAGTCATGCTTTTGGTGTTGGTCAACAGCTTGTTTAGACGTTTGGCAGCTGTCAAGTTGTCAGCGGGTGCAGCATTGGCAGAGTGTGTTAGCGCCATCATAGGCGCAGCTATTCCAAACGTTGTCATTAGGACACCAGCTAAGGCGCCACTCAGCACTTTTTGTTTTACAGTAGATATTGTCATGGTTTTCCTCTCATAATAAAATAATATCAATCAATGGTCGTAAAAAATAGCTTACTGTATTTTCATCATGTTGTTTTATTACACTATATAATGTGCACTGTGAATTGTGGTGATAAGTTCATCATAGAAACGAGCTATATCAATTATACTTATAAAAACTGAGCCGAGTTTTATAACTATCAGTCTTTGAGTACGCATTTATTGAATAATTAACACCAACTCTCAACAAAATAATACTTTTAATCAGTAATTACAGTGTGCCAGTTTTTTTATTACGCGCCTAGTCATGATTTGCAATCAATACTACGGCTGCCATACGCGCTTGTAACTAAAGGCGTTACATAGGTTTAGATCAAACTTTCAATCATTTTAACTTCGTGTCATTGTTGCTTAACAAGCGCTCATAAATAAAAAAAGCCCCTACTACCGTGCGGTAATAAGGACTTTTTAGTCATCAAATTATTTTATCGTAAACCATAAAAACATTTGAATGGACAATTATGCGCTTTCAACCATCACATAACGACGGTTGAATTTACCTTTGGTCGCAAACTTTACCACACCATCATTTAGGGCAAATAAAGTATGATCACGACCCATACCAACGCCTTCACCTGCGTGGAATTCTGTACCACGTTGACGAACGATGATGTTACCAGCTGTAATAGCTTGGCCACCAAAGATTTTTACGCCAAGAATTTTTGGGTTTGAATCACGACCGTTACGAGTCGAACCGGCAGCTTTTTTATGTGCCATGAGAAAATCTCCTTGTTAATGTGACTTATCGCTGATGCGACAACTCTTAAGCATTTCGTGCGCTAGTTTAGCAATAATCGCTAAATGGGTAATTAGGCAGTAATGGCTTTGATTTTTAACAAGGTATACCATTGGCGGTGACCTTGCTCTTTGTGATAATGCTTACGACGATTGTGCTTGATGATACGAATTTTGTCCCCACGACCATGCTCAACCACTTCAACTTCTACGCTTGCGCCATCAACGACAGGTTGACCGATTTTGACGTTATCGCCGTCAACAACCATCAACACGTCTTCAAATTTGATTGTTTCGCCTTTTTCTGCTTTTAGTAATTCAACTTTAAGCAATTCATCGACGATGACACGGTGCTGTTTACCACAAGTTTTGATTACTGCGTACATTGTCTGACTCCGTTTAACCCGTGTGCCGTGGCTGACATCATACCAACGCTTCGATAACGAACACGACAGGGAAAAATTAAAGGCAAGATTTTACGGCTTTTTGACCATAAAAGCAAGCCATCTATCTCACTGGTTTAGTTTTTAAAAAACTTAAATACTTACTCAATTAAATACTTACTCAATATAGTGACAGAACTATAAGGCTTGACTGACAGACCTTTATTTAACAAACTGGCTTCTCAGGAAAGCTTGAGAATGACATTCAATCATGCTACTTGACAACTATAGCTACTGCTGCAAAATTAAGTGCGTCTATTATAACTGATACCGTCTAGAACTTACAATGTGCGATTAGCTTTTACTTTAATCAGCAATTTGTTACGGTAGCTATGCTACTATAAGCACATTTATTGCCTTACAACAGGCTGCTATCAACCAATTCTTTTTATCATTTATCAATACGACTATTCATTATGACAATCCCTTCTTTATCGAACGACTCTATCTCGTCTTTATCCAAGCTAAGTTATGCCGACATTCAAAGTATCGTTGCCGATGATTTTGAAATCATGGACAAACAAGTATTTGGCAGTCTCAACTCAAAAGTACAGCTGGTTATGAGTGTCTCGCAGCACGTCATCAATGCAGGCGGTAAACGCATGCGCCCGCTAATTACTCTGCTATGTGCGCGTATGCTCAATGATGAGCCATCACGCCAAGCCATGCATTTAGCTGCCATCACAGAGATGCTACATACAGCAACTTTGGTACATGACGATGTGATTGATGAGTCAGGGCAGCGCCGAGGTAAGCCGACCGCGAATGCAACTTGGGATAATGCGACAGCAGTTTTGGTCGGCGACTATCTGATAGCGCGTGCATTTAACTTGTTGGTTGGTTTTCAAAGCTTGCCTTTGTTGCAGCTATTCTCAGATGGTACTTGTGATATTGCTGAAGGTGAAGTGCTACAGCTACAGCATCAGCATAATCCTGCGGCAACAGAAGCAGACTATCTCAGCATTATTGATGGCAAGACGTCACGGCTGTTTATGATGGCGACGCAAGGGGCGGCTATTTTACAAGATCAAACTCAATACTTATCGGCTCTGGCTGATTTTGGTCAGCACTTTGGCAACGCGTTTCAAATTATTGATGATGTACTGGATTATAGCGGTGATAGCGAGCTGATGGGTAAAAACCTTGGCGATGATCTGGCAGAAGGCAAACCAACGCTGCCCACCATCAAGGCACTTGAGCTACTCAAAGACAGCGACAAAGACAACTATGAGCAGCTTCGCATTGCCGTACAGACAGGCAAAACGCCAAATGCGTCGGAACTCATTGATTTAGTACGTCATTCTGGGTCTCTCGCTTATTGTACTAAGCGGGCTTTGGAAGAGACAAGGCTTGCGCAACAAGCGCTCAGTCATCTGCCTGATAATCGCTACCGTAAAGGATTGTACCAGTTGACGGAGCTTGCCAGCGCACGTCTGCTTTAACTTTACTGCAATTATTAAGTTAACTTCGCATATTTTGTAATATCATAATAACCCATTAATATATGTATTCAAAAGTGATCTGATAAAAACTCGTTACCATTAGATGGTAATTACTTATTGCCAATACGTGAATTTTCGTTCTAACTTGGTTTTTTGTTACTCTTTGCGTAGCTACTGAGTATAAAAACAAAAATTAACAATTTTTTACCTTGCTGTTTACAGGAAGATAATTTTTGATTTTTTTAGCTTAATGCTTTTATTCTCGACGTTTTTCTTATAGGTTAAGGATTTTGAAACACTATCCTTGGCTGAAAACAATTTTTCATTGCTTGACTATGGGGTATACCCTATAGTTTATAATGGACGATTAAATTTACTTATCAATATTGACTGTTTGTTTATCTTTTAATGCCAAAACCTTGCCTGTCTCTTTTTTATTGAACTCATACTCTTATTAAGCTCAAACGCCTGAAACATGAGATGCTTTAGGGCTTATAAGGTCAGGTTTGGGACGTAGATTTGTATTAGCGGTCATTAAAATGACTCAAAATCCGATGCGTCATTACATTTACAACATTAAGACCTATTACTATACTCTTATTTATATCGTATCTATATTATTGACGAGGACATTGATGAAGCACTCTACTCTTGCGCTTGTAATAGCATCTGTACTATCTGGAGCTGTACTGGTTGGCTGTGACAAAAACGAGGACGCCGCTGGAGACGCTGCCCAGCAACAGATGCCGCCTGCCGTCGTCAACGTCCAAACGGTCACCTTTGATACCATTCCTCAAGTACAGACCTTTTCTGGTCGTACCGCCGCCTATGAAACTGCAGATGTGCGCCCACAGGTAAACGGCATCATAAACGAAGTTATGTTTAATGAAGGCAGCAATGTCGAAAAAGGACAGCCCCTTTATCGTATTAATACCGACAACTATACCTCATCGGTTGCTAGTGGTGAGGCGGCAGTCGGACAAGCTCAAGCCAATTATCAAACGGCACTGGCAAATAATGCCAACGCTAAAGCTGAGCTGGCTAGTCGTCAGGCATCGCTTGCACAAGCAGAAAATGACTTTCAACGTCTAAAAGGACTGGTTGAAATTGATGCTATATCTAAACAACAATACGACCAAGCACAAACGCAGGTTCGTACAGCGCGAGCAGCAGCCGAAAGTGCACAGGCCGCCGTTGGGCAGACGCAAGCGGGTATAGAAAGCGCAAAAGCCAATATCCAAGCAGCTCAAGCCAACTTGAACGCCAGTACGCTAGATTTAAACCGTACCATTGTACGCGCGCCGATATCAGGTCGCACTGACCGCTCAAGCGTCACTGCAGGTACGCTGGTAAGCTCCGGTCAACCCAACCCATTGGTAACAGTTTCGCGCTTAGATCCTATCTATGTCGATATCAGCCAGTCCTCCTCTGATTTACTTAGACTACGCCAGCAACTGGCCGAAGGCCGCGCGCAGGAGGGGATGAATTCTGTTGAGCTGGTATTAGAAGATGGCTCAGTTTATCCGGTGCGCGGTAAGATTGCGCTGTCAGAGGCGAAGGTTGATGAGTCGACAGGAGCGGTTACTCTGCGCGCCATATTCCCAAATGAGAATAATATTTTGCTACCTGGCATGTACGTCTCAGCGCGTATTACCCAAAGCG
>JARIAA010000251.1 GCA_029264635.1 Psychrobacter sp.
AATAAATAACGTAAATGGTATTGAGAATGAAGAAAGCTTTGGAGATTATGAGGAAAATATAGTCATGATGATGTATTACGATGTCGTCATTAAGCATGAATCAGAACTGGCTAAAAGCTAGCCTTAAACCTTCAGTTTTTATCAGTTCTTAATTTTTTTGATATATTGGTTAAATGTTTACTAACTGATGAGAGGTTATATCTTATGTTTAGTAATCCTTTCTCGCCATTGCCAAGTTTTACAGTGCAAGAGGATAATGCCAGTTGGAAAGACATTACATTTAACGTTACAAGCGCTAAGTGCGATCGTTTAGTTAAAGTGTCGAAAGTTTGTTGCAGTATACATTTAGTAAACTTAGCTTTTATAAGTAGTCCAGATATGGCTTTTACACCAGCACACATGGCAGCCGCCTTGCCATTTTATAGACGTAATAATAAAAACCATAGCGTACGCTGGCTACAGTTTGATGCATTGCTGATCGGTACAATGATGCCAGATCTACATTATTATATACGCATTGGTAGCTCATTCTCTCGACAGTCTCATGAATGGATAGGTCTGTTTACCTACAATTTGCCATGGGGTTTGGCCGTCTTTACGCTATGGTATTGGGGGTTAAAACCTGCTGCCTTTGCGCTAGTTCAGCCGTTTTTAGGGAAGAGTATAGCCAATACTTTGATGCGATCAGATGCAGAAATTAGCGATGCAGATCAGAAAATTCGTCGCTTTACTGGTTACGCTGATAAACGCTGGTCGTTTGCCAACATCAAAAAACGCGTTATGTATAAAGTAAACTCATTTTTTGTGCCTGTAGTACTTGGGTTATTGGTCGGCGCAGCTACTCATCTCATATGGGATGGTATTACTCATGCTGATGGTTCCATTGCTCGCCACATAGACTGGCTGCAATATCCTGTATATTTTTATCCTTTTAAAGGAACAAGCATTGCTAGGATATTACAGTACTTGAGCTCAATAGCAGGGTTAGGCATTTTGCTATGGTTTGCTGTCACACATTTACGGACTCGAAGAGATGGTAATAACTTAGCTGAGCACGCTATAGAAGAGAATGCCATAGCATCTTTATTTACTAAAAAACAGAGTCTGCTTATAGTGGGTTCGATAACTACTTTATCTCTTATATGGATTATGAAGGCAGTTTTGCGCTGGTATCCATCCTTGGGCGGCAGTCCATACAGATTCGCTGCAAAAGTATCCGTCAATGTCCTTCCAAATATTGCTCTATTATGTATCAGCTATGCTGTTATTTACCATTTAATTTATTTTTTCCAGTACAAGTATTTGTGGAACCGTAAAAGTTAACATCAGTTTTTTATAATAACTAGTTAATTAAGGTATTTTACTCTACTGGTAAATAAAGATAGCTTCAATGTAGAGTCATTGATTTGCTCGAAATTCTGTACAACTAGAACTTCTTATTATATTCGGATATAAAAATATATAGAAAAGCATACTAAAGCAATTTTAATATCGACATTTGGAAACGCTATGATTCTTATACATAATGCGCTTATCAACAATATAAGACGCTCTGAGGCAGCTTATAGAGTGTATCAACAAGGTCTGATGTATCATCAAGCTCTGCATATTTTTCATGCAAACGAGAAGATATATGATGAACTTAATTGTTTGTTGGATAACAACAATATAGATCTGGCCATGAGTAAAAAGATATTTAATTATATATTTTATCTTGAAGATTGGTTCTTACAATTTTCAAAGTTAGAAGAGGAGATAAAAACTCTTGAAGATCGTTTTTCTTTTGAGTCTTTAAAATACAGCATACCTTACCCATCAAGTTTTTTAGATGATGTTATACAATAAGGGATAGTAAATTCAGCTATGCTTTAGTTTTTGCTCAGAAATAATTAGTAAAATCCGTTAAACTAGATGGTAATTCCCATTATAAAATCAGGATATAATATGTTAAATTCACCTTTTTCACCTTGGCCAAGCTTTACACAAGAAGAAGCTGATGCGGTCAGTAAAGTTCTATTGTCTAATAAAGTAAACTATTGGACAGGGCAAGAATGTCGTCATTTTGAGGAAGAATTCGCTA
This sequence comes from Psychrobacter sp., assembly GCA_029264635.1. Taxonomy (GTDB): domain Bacteria; phylum Pseudomonadota; class Gammaproteobacteria; order Pseudomonadales; family Moraxellaceae; genus Psychrobacter. Next base: position 2,081 of record JARIAA010000251.1, read on the forward strand.
AGTATGCTGACAGTAAATACGCTATAGCTCTAGGTAATGGTACTTTAGCATTGGATGTGGCCCTACAAGCACTGAATATCGGCGCAGGGGATGAGGTAATTGTGACTCCACGTACTTTTATTGCTAGTATCTCAAGTGTGGTAAATGCTGGAGCAACGCCTGTGTTTGCTGATGTTGATGAATCTACGGGTAACATCTCACCAGACACCATTGCTGCTGTTTTAACGGACAAAACCAAGGGTATCGTTTGTGTGCATTTGGCAGGTTGGCCATGCGATATGGATGGCATAATGGCGCTTGCAGACAAGCATAACCTCTACGTCATTGAGGACTGTGCACAAGCACACGGTGCCTATTATAAAGGTCGTAGTGTCGGTAGTATTGGGCATGTAGGTGCCTGGAGTTTTTGTCAAGATAAGATCATGACCACCGGCGGTGAGGGCGGAATGGTTACGACTAATGATGAAAATCTATGGCGTAAAATGTGGGCATACAAAGATCATGGCAAAAGCTATGCTGCTGTCTATGAAAAGAAGCATCCACCTGGCTATCGCTGGTTGCATGAAAGCTTTGGTACTAACTGGCGTATGACTGAGATGCAAGGGGTAATAGGACGTATCCAGCTGGACAGAATGCCTGATTGGACCGCTAAGCGTACGGCTAACGCGCAAGCCATTTTGCAAGCTTGTACGCAATGGGAAGGCAAAGGTTATTTAAATGTGCCAAAGTTAGAAGATACGCCAGAATTTGCAAACTCTAAGCATGCGTACTATAAATTATATGTCTATGTTAATGCTAATAACTTACCAGATGAATGGTCGCGTGACCGTATCATCGAGGAGATCAACCAGTTAGGCGTACCTTGTTATTCTGGCTCGGCGTCTGAGGTTTATTTAGAAAAAGCATTTGATGGCACAGGCTTGCGGCCTGAAACAAGATTGCCTATTGCAAAAGAGCTTGGAGAGACAAGCTTGATGTTCTTAGTGCATCCAACGCTTACTGACGCTGAGATTGAAAAAACGGTTCAAGCGATCAATACGGTATTTGCTCAATTGGACAGCTCTATTCAAGCCTAATATTCATAGTTATATTTATTCGTATTTAAAGGACACCACCAATTGTTGTTATCTCTGGCATTGGTGGTAATTCGTTTAAATGGGAGAGTCCAAAAGCATCTAAAAATTGCGCAGTGGTATGTAATAATGCTGGACGTCCCAATGTGTCTTTGTACCCATCTTCGATGATCCAGCCTTTATCAAACAGTTGGCGCAAAATGTTGCTCGATAGTGTGACACCGCGTACATATTCTATATCGCTGCGCGTCACGGGTTGCTTGTAAGCGATGACACTTAATGTCTCAAGCATTGCTTGGCTCAAACGCTCTTGGCGTTGCGGAAAAACGCGTTGTATCAATGCACTGTAGTGATTAGCAACTTGCAGGCGATAACCACTTGCGGTCTTATGTAAGCTAAGCACACCTATGCTTAAACGTTGCTGGAGCAATTCTAAAGCATCATTTAGCTCGTTAGTAGATAAAGACAAATACTTTTTTAGAGCAGTAGCGGTAAGCGGTGCATCCGACGCGTGCAATAGCACTTCAATATGTTTGCTTATCTCTTCAAGCTTTTCTTCAAACGGGGAGGATAAAGCTGCCGTTATCGTTTTTTCTTTCTCAGCACTTTGCTTCGTATTGTCCGTAGTTATCATTAGAAATGGACTCTTCTTAAATATTATATCTTTAATAGTGCACAAACTTGCATCAAGCGAGCGCTAATTAAGCCAACCACTGTAACGTGAGTTTTTCCATTTGATCATCTGTGGGTTTTTTAGTATCGGCATCATTTGCTAGGGTCTTACTCCTGTCTGCCTCGATAGTTACTACTCCAACCAGCTGCCTTTTTATTAATTCAAGCACTGCGACAAAGCTGACCACTACACCTATTTTACCTTGTGCTTTATCTAGAAGCTCATAAAAAGAGCGCGCACCCTCCATGCTTAGCTGCCGGCTAATATTGGCGATACGGTCGGCAAGCGGCACGGCATCGACTTTAATTGTATGCATCTGATAGTCTGGCTGCAATTGCATCTTAAATAAGCTATCGATTAATAAGGTAGGGGAGTAGCTGGGCAATTCAGCGTTCATAATATCTTGGTTGGGCATACTGACCATTGCTAAAAACACATCACGCTCAAGACGAACGAGATTATCTAAACGCTGGCTGGCGGCTTTAATTTGCGCATACTCTTCGAGGCGTTCAATCAGTTCAGCTTTCGGGTCACGCTCATCACTTGGGGTTTCGGGCTTTGGCAGGAGCAGCTCGGTTTTAATGGCAATTAAGGTCGATGCCATCAGTAAGTAATCACCTGCCAATTCAAAATGCTCAGTATCTAACGCAGCAATATAAGCCAAATACTGCTCAGTAATAGGCAATATTGGCATCTGCGTTAGATCAACGTTGTTTTTTTTGACTAGATAGAGTAAAAAATCCAATGGTCCGGCAAACTGTTCTAACCAAATAGCAAAGGCCTGCGGGGGCACATAAAGATCTTCTGGTAGATGCTGCACAGGTGTCTGATAGATACGTAAAGACATATCACTGATGTCTGCGTACTCAGATTCATCATGAACTAACGACTCAAACCCATGATGAGTACCTGCAGGCAAGTCAGTAGGTAATAAAGCCACCTGTTTAATCTTCGGCTTACTCTTTACGTTTACCATCTGTCTTTATTGCTTCTGTCTTTGTAGCTACTATCAAAATTATTTAAGTTTGGCAAGTGGACGAATACCAATCGCGCGGCGAGTCTTATCTAACTGTTTACGGCTATGACGGCGCGCTTTTTCTGCGCCCATCTGTAAGATATCTTCTAGTTCCTTTGGGTTGTCCATGAGCTCTTGATAGCGCGCGCGAAATGGGGCAATCTCTGCGTTTATTTTATCGAATAGCGCTTGTTT
>JARIAA010000275.1 GCA_029264635.1 Psychrobacter sp.
CCTGTTGTAGGATGACTGTCGTAAAAGTCGTAGGCAATATCGGTCTCATCTAGTGAGTCTTTTTTGATTGTGCGCTGATAAGTGGGCGTTTTTGGTGCAAAAATTTTAGGCAAAATGCTTTGCAAATGCGGATTAGAAAGCCAAAATGGCGGTTTAAATGGTGCTGGTACAAACGATTTTGGGGCGTTAAATATAAACATAGCATAGTCTTATTAGGTATACGTAAATGCAGTTTGGAATGAGAGCAGTACGATATTGTAGTCGTAACTCTATTATTTTGAACTAACAATAAAAAATAATGCCTTATCATACCCATAGCACTCTTTAAAACCAATCGTTTTCAGTGAACGGATGATTACTAAACTCATCATAATAAGGGTGGTCATTTAAACATCTCATTCTTCTAACACCCGCCCATCCATCGCCAAACGCGACTTTAATTCCTCGATATCCGCTTCGGCGATGGTCACCGTTAAGGTAACCTGTTTACTATAAGTCACCTCATCAATACGACCTTTTAGATCTTCCACCACGTAACGGCATTGCGCTTCCGTCGCAAATTCCGCTAGTATTTGCACTTGAGCCAGTGGTATATAAGGGGTTAATACCATCTCATCAACGGCGGCTTGCGCGGAGCCTGCATAGGCGCGTGTCAGACCTCCTGCGCCCAGCTTGATCCCACCGAAATAGCGCACCACAATGATGATAACGTTACCGATAGATTTATGCTGCAAGACATTTAGTATGGGTCGCCCTGCGGTACCATTTGGCTCGCCGTCATCATCAAATCCTGCACTGGTAGTATTATTGGGGTCACCAATGATATAGGCCCAGCAGTGATGGCGCGCATCCGCATATTGTTCGCGTAATTGTTCCACGTGAAACATCGCTTGTTCACGTGAGGTGACAGGGTAGGCATAGGTAATGAATGCAGATTTTTTAATCTCAAGGCGGGCTGTGACGCTACATTGTAGGGTTTGATAGCTCATATTTCATCATGTCTAAGTTGGATATGCTAAACTTACGATACTTTCACTGCGTACCAGATTTGGTGCGGTGTCCATTTTATTCTCCACTATAACAAAACTGATGGTAGTAGATAGCATGCGTTTAGATAAATTTATTAGTAAGGCGACTGAGCTGTCGCGTAAAGATTCCAAAAGAATCCTACATGCAGGTGAAGTGACGGTCAATGATGACGTTATCAAAGATCCAGGCTTGCATGTGGATATTGTCAACGATGAGGTGATGTGGGCAGGCGAGCCGCTATCGGTAGCAACTGGCAATCGTTATATTTTGCTGCACAAGCCTGAAGGTTTTGAATGTACCCTTAAAGCCAAAGAATATCCAATCGTCACCGAACTGATTGCTGTACCAGAATTAGGCAGTTTGCGTATTGCTGGCCGCTTGGATGTGGATACCACGGGCGCGCTGCTCATTAGCGATGATGGTGGCTGGCTACACCGAGTAACCAGCCCTAAGCATGAGCATGCCAAAGTCTATGAGCTGACTTTGGCTGAACCCATGGATGAGGACGCGCAAGCAAAAGCGGTAAAAAAAGTTGCTGAAGGTATTTTGTTAGAAGGCGATTACGAGCCCACTAAGCCTGCGACGCTTGAATTTATCGACGAGACTCATGCGCGTCTTACGCTAGAGCAAGGGAAATACCATCAAGTCAAGCGGATGATGGGCTATTTTGGCAACAAAGTAACTGAGCTGCATCGCGCCAGCATCGGTCATATTAATTTAGAAGGTCTTGAGATAGGCGACAGTCGCTTTTTGACCGAAGAAGAAGTCGCTAAATTCTAAAAGCTATGACTAAACAACTGTATAAGTCAAATTAGCGCGCTCAATATAAAAACCCTTGATACATTTAAGCTATTAAGGGTTTTTTTGTGCTACTCATAAAGCTTCTATAAAATATCTATAGTTATAATCGTTAATCACTACCACATCAAGTCATCTGGGATTGCATAAGCGGCATAGGGGTCATCATCCGCCAACGCATCGTCTGATTTATCGTTAGACACGACGATAAACCCCTCCAATTTTGCATTGATCCGATCTGCTAAAGGACGAGGAAGCAGGACATAATCTTCTTCTAAGCGCGCAATCACTACGTGACCTGCTACGATTTGGTCATAGAACTTTTGGGTAATGTAGATTTTTTTTACTTTAGAGTCGTCGACGAACTGATAAGTAACCTCGCCTTGAGTCTCAGGAATTTGGTGCTGTTTAATCATTTGCACGATATTGGCTTTGAGCATTTTTTGCTCCAATATTTGCTGTTTTTCCTGATTCAGCTTTTGATCTTTTTCTATCTTTTTTGCTTGAGCTTCTGCCACCGATTTTTTAATTTCGATGTCTTCTGAATCACCAGTACGCTTGGCATGCTGCGTTTGTTTGCTTAATTTCTTCGCTTTTTTGCTATCAACCAATCCTGCTTTGAGTAGTTGCGCCTGTAGGGCATTTTTAGCCATGGTTCAATTACCTCAATCATCAAATGTTAATAATACATGGTAGCAACTTTTGCTAGGACATGTCATCAATATAGTCAATCCTAAATAAAATTGGCACACTCTATACCAGCACCACCGTACCTATTTTAAAGTGTGTTGACGCGAGCGCTTAAACAGATATTGCCTGTCTCTTAAAGCTGAGTAGCAATTTTGCAAAATAAGCCCCGTAGATCTTAGCAACATAAGCCAATGTGCTACAGTCACAGCCTTTCAATTACTCTACTTTTTTACATAATATTATTGTATATAGTGTTATTAGATATTGTAGTCACATTGATAGGACAACCCTTGTGAAACAACTGGTCTTTAAATTCGCCAGCATCATTAGTGCCATACTGTTAGCGACTACAGCTTGCGCTGATCCAGCTGTTACTAGACCTACAAATAATGTTAATCAAAGCATGCAGACTGTGAAAGCTGCTGGGACGGTTAACCCAGCTATAGAAAGCCAGCTACGACAAATACTGACTGAGACAGGTATTAAGACGCAGACGATCTCGGTTATGCCCTCTCATCTTATGGCGACACTACTAGGGCAACACGACGTCAATGATTTTCCAGTCAATAAAGCCCTCACGTTGCATCTCTACTGTAATCGGATAGCCTTTGACCTGACCACTGACAGTAAAGCAATTAATACCGCAGTAGCTTAGCTTTGGCTTGTCACTGTCTATCCCTTGAGTCGCTTGCTGCTCTAACTGCGCCGCTTGCTGATTCATCATTTGCTGTACTTGTTGCTTCACAACCGCATCGACATCGCCGCGATGAATAATCAGATCTTGGATCAGATTTTTTAGGTCAATTTGGTTACTTGAGATCGCCCAAGCAGCGGCAAGCTCTTTGGTCGCAGTATTTGCTTGACCCTGAGTATTGATGAGCTTTTCGATGTTTTGCGGGGTGATAGCACTATTGACCGCTTGCACAATAAAGCTGTTAGCGGCTTGAGAGAGCGGATCACCGCCAAGCTCTGCAACTAGTGGATACTTTGTCATGGTATCAGCAAAGCGATTGGTTAATTGGTTCTCAATGCTTGGGCGCACTTGCTCATAATCGATTGCAGCCGCGATGGTTGCGCCATCTTTGGCATCATAGGCCTTTTTAAGCTGGTAAGCGCTGTAATAAGGAGAGCCTGCATAAATTGCTATGGCAATAACGACCAGTAGCATTAAAAATGCCATTAGCTTTTTCATAATATAGTCAATCCTAAATAAAATTCGCATACTCAATATAATCAATCTGGCGATAAATACTAGCATGACTTTGACGAACACGGGTATGGAAATATTACGTAGATGTACGCTACTAGCCATAAGTTATGACAATGGTAACTGCTGCTTATTATAGATAGCTCATGAGAGCCTTCTCTTTTTGACTTTGTAGATAGATTATAAATAAGCGTTTTTAATAAACTTTTATAGGGTAGCCAACAATTTAATGGTTCAGAAGCTTGATAAATCAAATTGGCATCTCCATTAATAGCGCAAACTTATACTAATTGATTTGGTTAAACAGCATCTTGCCATTTTAGCTCGTCACTTTTATAGACCTTTTATTTCTTCTATGTTTAGGGCAGCGATGTTTCATGTGAAACATCTGATTGTTTTTAGTGATTAAAATTAGCAGGTTGGTCTATTAGGTGAAGAGCTGGCGTTACTGTGATGACGAGAGGAGAGCCCATGAGTAAGCGCGATTTTTATGAAATATTAGGCGTGAGTAAGACTGCCGATAGCAAAGAGATAAAACGGGCCTACCGTAAACTTGCGATGAAATACCATCCCGATCGCAACTCGGATGACCCTGATGCCGAAGATAAATTTAAAGAAGCATCTATGGCTTATGAGGTGCTAAGCGATGAAGATAAGCGCTCAGCCTATGATCGCATGGGTCATGCAGCCTTTGAAAATGGCATGGGCGGTGGCGGCTTTGGCGGGGCAGGTTCAGGCAACTTCCAAGATATCTTTGGTGATATTTTCGGCAACTTTGGCGATATCTTTGGTCAAGCGCGCGGCGGCGGCGGTGGACGTACGCGTCGCGGTTCTGACTTACGTTATGTGATTGAGCTGACCTTAGAAGAGGCGGTACGCGGCTGCAAAAAAGAGATCAGTTTCACCGCTCCTGCGCCTTGTGACACTTGTGATGGTAAGGGCGCAAAAGATGCCTCAGACATTGTCACGTGCCAGACTTGCCATGGTCAAGGTCAAATACGCATGCAGCAAGGGTTTTTTGCTGTGCAGCAGACTTGTCCACAATGTGGCGGTACGGGCAAACAAATTAAAAACCCATGTCCTGATTGTCACGGCGATGGGGTCAAAGAAAAGTCGCGTACGCTTGAGGTCTCGATTCCAGCAGGTGTCGATGATGGCGATCGCGTGCGTCTAGCAGGCGAAGGGGAAGCGGGCGGCGCAGGCGTGCAAAATGGCGATTTGTATGTCGAAGTACGCGTCAAACAGCATAATGTCTTTACCCGTCAAGGCGCCGATCTCTATATGGATGTACCTGTGAGCATTACTGATGCGGCGCTGGGCAAAGAGGTTGAGATTCCGACTTTAGATGGCAAAGTAAATATTAAAATCGCGGAAGGCACTCAAAGCGGTAAACTGCTACGGGTACGCGGTAAAGGCGTGACGCCAGTGCGTACGACGATGAAAGGGGATTTGATTTGCCGTGTCGTTATCGAGACGCCCGTGAATTTAACGCGCGAGCAAAAAGACTTGCTGCGTCAGTTCCAAGATACGCTCGATGGGGACAGCAAACATCAGCAGTCACCGCATAAAAAATCCTTCTTTAAGAAAATTGGCGAATTATTCGACTAATAGTCCATTTTTTAAAACAATTAACTGTTTTAAGCCCAATAGTTTCACGTGAAACTAGTGGGCTTTTTAATGTCAGTATAAAAATAATTCATGCTATGATATTTAATATAGGCTAGATATAACCTTAAATAACCGTATTGAACCATAAGATTTTAGGATAAAAATATGACTCAACCAGTGAATGAACAAGCTGTTAAGATTGGGGTGATTGGTGCTGGCGGACGTATGGGGCGCATGCTTGTTGAGGCAGTACAAAACAATCCGCACACCACATTAAGCGCTGCTATTGAACGCCAAGCCTCAAGCCTCATCGGTGCTGATGCGGGCGAAGTTGCCGCTATTGGATGTTTAGAGGTATCTATCGTTGATGACTTGACGGCGGTGATTGATGACATAGATGTCTTAATCGATTTTAGCTTGCCTGATGCGACCGAACAAAACATGCAAATCTGTGCTGAGCATCAAGTAGCGATGGTGATTGGCACGACTGGTTTTAGTGAGCACCAAGAACAAGTACTGGCCAAAGCAAGCGATGATATCGCTATTGTCTATGCTGGAAATTATTCAACGGGTGTTAATGTATCATTGAAGCTGTTGGAGATGGCGGCCAAAGCGTTTGGTAAAGACGCGGATGTTGAAATCATTGAAGCTCATCATAAGCATAAAATTGACGCGCCTTCAGGTACGGCCTACATGATGGCAGAAGCGGTTGCTCAAGCACGCGGACAGAATTTAAAAGAAGTAGCAGTGTACGGCCGTGAAGGGCAGATGGGCGAGCGTAAAGAAGGCACGATTGGGATTCATGCCGTACGCGGTGGCGAAATCGTTGGCGATCATACCGTGATGTTTATTGCGGATGGTGAAGTCGTTGAGATTACGCATCGAGCACGCGCGCGCATGACTTTTGCAGCTGGTGCAGTCCGGGCTGCCACTTGGGTTATTAACCAAGAAAAAGGACAGTATAATATGCAGGATGTGCTGGGGTTGAATGAATAATTTTCATAAGCAGATTACGATAATAACCGCGGTAATATGAGCAGCATGAGTGCGCCTATTTCGCTTTTAGTGCAATAGTTGACAATAAGGTTTATAGAACATAAAAAAGCGCGGCACTGTGATTAGCAGTACCGCGCTTCTCTTATTCATGATGAGTCTTTAAAAAGAATCAAACCTAATCGACATAAACCACTTCTAATGGAGGAAAACCATTAAACTCAACAGATGAGTAAGAGTTAGTATAGGCACCGGTGGTTAGCCAATAAATCTTGTCGCCAATCTCAAGCTCTTCTGGCAATTGATAACCTGCCTCTTCATACATAATATCAGTTGAATCACAGGTCGGACCTGCCAAAACTACCGTACCTTCACTCTTTGAGTTTTCCATCTTTGGCGTATAGACAGGATATTTAATGGCCTCGCCCAAAGTTTCAATCAAGCCTTGGAATAAGCCCACGTCGGTATAGACCCAGCGAGTCAGATCCGTATGCGACTTGCGAGAGATTAATACCACATCGCTGACTAGCACGCCTGAGCCACCGACCAATGAACGCCCTGGCTCCAAGATAATCTCAGGCATATCCTCATCGCTGTAATCTTCGCTTAAATAGCGCTTGATCTCTTCAGCATAGACCTGTACAGGATTTACTTCACTGATATAATTGGCTGGGAAGCCGCCCCCTAAATTAATCATTTGCAGCTTAATATTTTCTTCTCTTTTCATCCAGTCAAACATATATTTGACCTTAGCAAGGGCATCATCCCACGCGGCTACGTCTTTTTGCTGGCTACCTACATGAAATGAGATACCATAAGGAATTAAACCTAGATCACGTGCTTGTACTAGTAATTCAAGCGCCATATTAGGGTGGCAACCAAATTTACGTGAAAGAGGCCACTCAGCTGTATCTGAGCCTTGAACCAAGATACGTACAAAGATTTTTGAACCTGGCGCATATTTGGCAATGTTTTTTAAATCGGCTTCTGAATCGGTGGCATAAAGCTCTACACCTTTGTCAAAAGCATACTCAACATGTTCTGCTTTTTTAATCGTATTGCCATAAGAGATACGTGATGCATCGACGCCGCAGTCAAGAACGCGATCAAGCTCATAAATCGATGCACAATCGAAGTTTGAACCAAGTTCAGCCAATAACTCAATCACCTCAACGGCAGGACTGGCCTTCATTGCATAATGAATCTTAGCAGTAGGAAATAAGTGTGCCATCTCAGCATACTTGGTTTTGATGCGGCTTAGATCAACTACTAATAAAGGCGTTTCACGACCTTCAGCAGCTTTAGTAAATTTTTGCCAGCCAGCAGGGTCAAAATATTGGTCAATTTTGATCATGGTCATGATAAGAAACCTTTAAAAAAAACGATAAACTATCTAGGTGGTAGATAACATATTAATAAAATGAATGTAGAAACTTAACACAGAGATTAGGCGTTCACAGGTTGAGTCTCTCTCGTTGCTTGTCTCTCACCTTGTTTCTCACGTACTTTGAGCACTTTTTTAACTTTATCGCGTGCTCGGGTCTGCTTTAATTTTGATAAATAATCGACAAAAATGACACCATTAAGATGATCCATTTCATGTTGAATGCAGACAGCCAGTAAGCCCTCGACCTCTTTGTCGATAGTTTGACCATGCTCATCTAGCGCTTCAATGCGTACTTTATTCGGACGCTCAACTTTATCATAAACCTCAGGTACAGACAGGCAGCCCTCTTCATAAGGCTGTTTTTCATCAACCAAAGGGGTAACTTTAGGATTGATAAATACCATGGGAGTGTCTTTATTTTCAGACAAATCCATGACAATTAGCTGAATATGACGATCAACTTGCGTTGCAGCAAGACCGATGCCTTCTGCATCATACATCGTTTCAATCATATCAGCGATGAGCGTCTTAATCTCGTCATTGACTTCTTTGACAGGCGCTGCGATGGTACGCAGGCGCGGATCGGGATAGCTTAAAATAGGGAGTAATGCCATGACAGCGCACCTCGATAATAAAAAATAGAATAGGCGATATTATAGGTTAAATGAGGGCAAAAGTAACATTTATCAATAGCTTTCATTATTTACTCAGTCACCTATCGCTCCTTATTTATTTATATAACCAATAAAAAAAGACCTTATAGATAAGGTCTTTTTTATAATCAAATATTTTAGCTGTTTATGTTGTTATACACGGCGCTTACTCATAATCATCTCATACAAGAACAAGAGGATAATCGCACCGATGACTGAGAATATCAGACCAGTAAAGCCGCCATTAGCATCAATACCTATTAAACCTGCAATAAAACCACCCAACATAGCACCGACGATACCTAAGATGATAGTCATAATCCAGCCCATAGGATCGCTACCAGGCTTGATTGCACGTGCCAACAGCCCTGCTACTAGACCTACAATGATCATCCAAATGAAACCCATGATATTCTCCTCATTGATTAATTTTAATTTTTAATAGTATTTTTCAAATAGTGTCTTTGACGTTAATCAAGATAAAATCAGACATATTTAGCGTGTTATGAATAAGCTCATTGTAAACATTCAATGATACAAAGAATAAGGACAAAATGTTACCAGTGTAGGAGCTGTGTGAGAAAAATCAGACATTTGCTATTTTGCAGAGAGAATAAGTAAATGAAAGGTTACTAAAGTAAGTAAATCGCTAATGTATTTCATCATTAAATAGTATTTGTGGATAAAAACAGCAATAGTGTTAAACTATTTTTGAGTTGTAATATAAAAGCAGCGTAATTTTTGAGGTAAAAATAACACTGCTTTTACTAAAATAGCTTATATAGATCCTTTATAATAGGTATTTATCAAACAACTTATATTAAATCTATTGGATATAGGTAAAGACTTCTTAGCTTCGACTAGTCGACTTGCGTAGGGCCGTTAATAGGCGCTCATGAATGCCTTCAAAGCCGCCATTGGACATGATGATAATGGCATCGCCTGCTTGGGCATTGCTCACAATATGATCAATAATAGCCTCTATACTTGGTATGACCTGTTGTTTGCCGTTATGCTGAGCACGATCAATGACCTCCTTGAGTCCCCATTCAAGACCAGTAGGCTCATACCAAAGCGTGTAATCTGCTAGAGCCGCTGACTTCGCTAAACTGTCCTGATGAATACCCATCTTCATTGTGTTACTGCGAGGCTCAATGATGGCCCATAGACGTCTACCAGAGAGTTTTTTTCGAGCGCCATCTAAAGTAGTTGTGATTGCAGTAGGATGATGCGCAAAATCATCAAAGACTAAAATATTACTGACATCATCGATCAGCTCCATACGACGTTTAATACCAGCAAAAGCTGAGAGGGCTGCGCAGGCAGTGGCGACATCTACGCCAACATGATAGGCGGCTGCTATGGCGACCAGTGCATTATTGACATTATGAATACCACTCATCGCCCAATCGACCACAGCTGTTGCTGAAGGCTCTGCGTTGAAACTGACTTTGAATTGACTACCATCTTCGGTGATGAGCGCCGCTTGCCAATCGCTACTAGTCGTATGGCTTGCAGCATTCTGTTTATCATCTGATTGATTGTTCACAGATTGAGCGTCCGTGACGGTGGTACGCCAGATAGGAGTCCACACGCCTTTAGCAAGTGTGTCTTCTAAGCTGATTGTTGCCGCTGGCATAATGATTTTACCATTACTGGGTATCATACGTATCATGTGATGAAACTGAGTCTGAATGGCACCAAGATCAGCAAAAATATCCGCATGATCAAATTCAAGATTGTTTAAGATAGCTGTACGTGGACGATAATGAACAAACTTTGAGCGTTTATCAAAAAAAGCAGAATCATACTCATCTGCCTCTATCACAAAATATCCTAAATCTGAGGATTTTGGCTGATTATTTCCTTCCGTACTTGGTTTGTCAGTTGACGTACTATCTGCCCCTAAATAACTGCTATGGGCAAAAACGCTTTGCAGGCGCTCATCTGTAGTGTCTACTAAAGGCACGCCTCCAATCAAAAACCCAGCGTCTATACCTGCGTATTGTAATATCCAAGCCAGCATGGTCGTTGTCGTCGTTTTACCATGTGTCCCAGCTACAGCCAGCACATGGCGCGACTGCAAGACTTGCTCGGATAAAAATTGCGGGCCTGAGGTATAACGCATACCTTGATCCAGCATATATTCAATAACATCCATGCCACGCTTCATTGCATTGCCTACCACCACCAAGTCAGGCGTTGATTGCAAATGTTCTCTAAGATATCCTTCTTGAATCGTGACGCCAGCATGTTCAAGCTGAGTGGACATAGGAGGATAGACATTAGTGTCTGAACCTGTCACCCTGTGGCCAAGCGACCGCGCTAGTAGCGCAAGCGAACCCATAAAGGTGCCACAAATACCAAGAATATGAATATGCATAGATGTTCCAAGCTTCGATAATAAAAATTGAATGAAAAAAATGGCGATTAAATAGGATACGGCGATCGCTAGATGCTATAAACCTCTTTACTTGAGCCTCAGTAGTGCTCATTGTAAAGTAAACCCTAATAGATAACCAATAAAAAACGCCTAACAAGTAGGCGTATACAATCGGTACGAACCCTTTTAAAAGGCGCTATTTTCTAGCCAAGGTAAAGTCAGCATTCAACGTATTATCATCATTCATCATAACAAGATGATTGTCCTGAATGGTATAGCTTTCAATATTCTTATTTTCATAAACAATAGTAATCAAGGTATCGTCTTGACGATAAACGCCCTCCTCAATTAATGGAACGGTAGGGGTTTTGGGATTCTCATAAAGACTGGTTTTCATGACCGAACCATCAGAAAATAAGTTTAGCGTCACTGCGATACTTTCACAAAAGGAGCAAGGTAAAATTCCTAGATAGTCTCCGATCAACGTTGCCTGCAGTTCGCTGCTTGCACGGTTGTCTGAAATCATCGGTGTGCGGCGTGTCTGAGCGTCATCAGACTTAGCCGCCCCAATAAGCGACTCACCCTCACCAGACACCGTATCTGCCAGCGCAAGACTATCACTATCAGCACTCAACGGCGCCGCGTCATACTGACTGTTGGCACGTACTTTAACATCTGTCATTGATTGCTTCATACTAGCACTATGAGTAGCGGCCGTGGTAGACGACTGGCTATCACAGCTTAGCAACATCAAACAAAAGGGTAAGGATAATAATGCTCCACCAAAGTGTTTGATAGAGGAAGGTAGAGTAAAACTAATAGGCGCTAAATATTTCATCATTATACCAAAAGCAAGCAAATCCCTTGCAAACAAAAAAAGTATATAAAGTATTAAAAGTATTAATATCCACACTAATAGTAGCGTTATCAAGATTTTGTTACGTTGTAAAAGCGTGACTAGTCCTTAACTCCAAAAATAGCCGTACAATCTGCTTTTATATGCCATCTAGTACCTTTTATCTTATTTAATATTTATATTCACTGATAAAATATAAAAATTGGTAAATTAGTAAAAGTAAAAGGTAGAATATTTAAGATAGAGGGTGCACAAGATAACAAAACAGTATTGCTACTATGTAGATTTTTTGTTATGAAATATAAAAGAGAAAGTAACAAAAAAGGAAGTAACAAAAATAGAGAATAAACCGATAGAAATGTCATCGATTAAAATAGAGTTTCAAAAGAAGAGCTTACGAATAAACAGTATGGATTCAAGTGTCCATAGACAAGGTGTATTGTCTAGATATCCGTCTACAGCCTGATTAAGCTTGTTGGTAAGCCTACGTACTGCTTAGCCAGTTGCAAAGCAATGACTGCTTAAATAGAATTAATGTGTAAATACTAGAGGGCGTAAAATGCGCCAAAGTATAAGAATATGAACCAATAATAGAACGGCAAAGAATATCAATGACTGCTCAGGGATACTCAGCCCTAAAAACTGCCAAGAAATAGACGCACACTCTCCTGAACCTGCAAAAACCTCTTTGAGGACTTGCTGCATAGGCAACGTATCAAGCCAATAATCTAAGCCTGGCCCACATGATGGCACCTGATCAGCAGGCAGATGCTGTAGCCAAACATGACGCGCTGCTACAGAAGTTGCCCAACCGATACCTGCCAAACTACCCATCCATAACAAGAGCTTGAAAGCGATGGATTTGGGATTGATCAGTACAGCAATTAAGGCAAAACCACCCATCACCATCAGTCCAATACGTTGAAAAATACATAATGGACAGGGCGTGAGCCCCATATAACGCTGTAAAAAGAATAGCGCATAACTCATGCCAACGACAGTCATAATGACCAAGAATGCTTGTAAACTGCGGTAGTTAGTCAGTCGGTGCATCTGATACGTACTCTTAGGGAAGTATATAAAGGTTAATACTAAAGGCTATCAATATTAACGATACTGTTCTAAAAAGTCCATAAAATCTTCAGTTTCTGCTTCCTCAATCTCAGCTTGCTGCAAAATGGACTTTTCAGCCAAGACTTCATATTTGGCTTGAGTATTGGGACTGAAAGTTTGCGCTAATAACGCGTCACGATGCTGCTGCGCTAATGTCAGTCCAAGCTGCCACATACCACCTAAACGCTCACTATCGGCATTAACTTGAGCTGAAATAGTTGATTCAGAATGACTTGCTTTCCCTTGCATGAGTGCTAAGGCGGCGCGGTAATCGTTACCACCATAATGTGCATCAAACATGGCTGCTAATGGCAGCATATTATTTAAATGCTCAAGCATCCAGCGCTCTAGTGGTACCTCTATACCATCATTAACGATATGCAGATTGGTACGGCGACCTTCGTTGACTACGCGCTCAACATTAATGGCCAACTCTTCTTCTTCTTCAGGTAATAAGTCAGGTGAGTCATTGAGTAGACAGTACAAGGCAACAATTTCTAAAAAGCAGGCACTAGATAGACGGATACCGACGTCGCTGTAAGGATCAAGATCTATAGCGCGAAACTCAACATAGGCAATACCACGGCGCTCTAACGCTTCTGTTGGGGTCTCTCCACGGTTGGCAATTTGTTTTGGACGAATAGGGCTATAATATTCATTCTCTATCTGCAAAATATGATCGTTAATTTGAATAGGATTGCCATCAGCATCATTCAGACCCAGCTTTTTAAAGCTTTCATGCGGGGTTTGAATAGCACGGCGCAGGCCTGCGATGTACTCAGGTAAGTCATTGTAGCGAATATCGAGATTTTCTTGCACGCTATTGGTATAACCAAGCTTACCCATACGCAGGCTGGTCGCCGTAGGCTTATAATACGTTGAGTCATTTTGTAAAATGAGATCATGCTCGAGCCCTGCCAAAAAGCAAGAAGAGACATTTGGACTTGCACCCAGTAGATACAGAATGATACTGGTCAGACGTTTAAAGTTACGAATAAGACCAAGGTATTTATCGTTTTTAAAATCAGTCAGGGTTTGATTGTGGGCACTAGAGGTTTGAGCTTGCCATGTTTCAAACAGCCCATCTCCAAAGGATAAGTTATAATGCAGCCCAGCGATTGCCTGCATACGACGGCCATAACGTATGCCAAGACCGCTACGATACAAGGTTTTGAGTTTACCCGTATTTGAGCGACCATAATCTGCCAAAGGAATGTCTTCATCTTCAGCAGAGCGCATATAAGGCATAGATAAAGGCCACATCAGCTCATCTTCAGGTAAGGCACGATAAACTAGTACATGTAGCTGTCGCAACATGAGCAGCGTGTCTTTAGGTGAGTCTTTAGGATCAGTGATAAGCTCAAGCAAATTCTCTGAATAATCAGTCGTAATAAAAGGATGCGTCAGCTTTGATCCAAGCTTTTTTGGATGGGGTACTTGGGTTAAATAGCCATCGGACTTGACCCGTAAACCTTCTTTTTCGATACCGCGTAGCATTCCAATCAAATGCTCGTCATGTATCCAGCTTGGGACTTTAAACTTGGCAAAATCACTCATAATATGTCATCTATTGTTATTCATTATTTTGTATCAAAGCAGAGCTTTTATAATTAAAAGCGGATGCTTAGGAATATTCGGTGTAAAGAGTTCAGTCAGTTTAGCCCATTGCACCATTAAAAACCAAGCACAATTACAAATTCAGTAACTTTTGCGTAAGGTGTTTTTCGAGGTTTATCTTCGATTACTTGAAGCAATAGGAGGAACTGCTCATGGATAAAAACTGATTTGCTTACTTTATGGTTAAGGAAATACTGGTTAAAGAATCGTCGAACACTTTTCAATACTGATAAAGCAAAAAGCATCTACCATAGATAGATGCTTTTGTTGTCTGCTTAATATCAATAGTTAAATATTGAGTCGATTCAGCTCTTTAGCTTGTCTTATGAGAAATCAAGTTCAGTTTCAAAGCTTTTTAGGTTGTGGCGGGCCATAGCAAGGTTAGACTTTTGACGATCCAGTACAAGATATAAGAATAAATTGCCATTGCGTACCAATGGACGCAGCAAATGATACTGTTTGCTAAGCGTGATTAGAATGTCTTCGATGTTTTCATCAAGGCCTAATGCGTCCGCAACTTTGCGTTTAGAGCGTAATACTTCAGTGTTACCAGCCGCAGCCAATTCAAAATCTATACCTGTACCTGTTGTTGCCAGTGCCAAACCAGATTCGCTGTCGACGAGTGCTGCTGCAATAAAGCCGTCAATTTCATTGAGTGCATCAAGTGATAACTTAGCCATAATACTATTCCTTAACTTTCAGAAAAATTTGATTAAATACTGTTATTAATTAGTAATAGTTGAATTCTATTTTTATGAAAATAGTAGGCAT
>JARIAA010000015.1 GCA_029264635.1 Psychrobacter sp.
CACCTGTCGCGCAAGCCTGAGCGATGTCATAAGCGGGCGTGTTTGGATCTAGCGCAGTATTTAAAGCCGCTTCGCGAGTCAAGTTTAGATCACGACTTAATTTTAATACCGCACCCGCAACCACTTCGCCAATTAGCTCATCTTGCAAGTTAAAGCGTTCGATAAGGCCATTGAATGCCGCAGTCAACATATCTGTATTGCTAGCATCAGCATAAGGACCATTTGAGCGTGCGAATGGAATACGGTTACCACCTAAGATAGCGACGCGATGCTGACCCGAGCTGAGTTTTGTGGTGCTACTCTTTTTGGGCGCTGTGTTTGGCTTTTTAGCCTCAGCCGCTGCATCGTTCGTTTTGTCATCATCTTGATGGCTGGTTTTTTTACTATCTTTATCTGACTTGGTATCAGACTCAGCAGTCATATTAGTAGAATTGGCTTCTTTAGTCTCTTTAACGGTTTGTTCTGACTTGTCTTGCGTACTATTTTCATCAGTATCAGTATCAGGCGCTTGCGACTGCACTGTCGTATCAAATACGTTCAGATCGTCTGACTGACTCATTTTTGATTCATTGACTAAGTCATCTTTAATCTTTGCTTTTTTCTTGGCCTGATCATCGTTTTGATCACCATTAGCATCGTCATTGACTGGATTTCCCTCTGCGTCCACAATATCTATTGCTTTTTTAAGCTCAGCAATAGAGTCGTAGTGAGCAGTGCTGCTCTCATTTTCATTGTTTTTAGTTTGCGTGTTCGGTTTGCTATCACTTACTGTAGCACTACCTTTTACGACAGTGCTTTCAACGATAGGGCTGTTTTTGTTGTTACTCATAAAATTATCCTTAAAACGAGTTAGTAAAGCGGGTATGGCAATAAAGCATGATGGTAAACTGGTCACTAATATATAAGAGGTTAGTGGTTTATCATCATAATTTTTACCCTGTTATTGTATGCCTTTAGCAAGTCAAGTAACAGGTGCACTTGTTTCAATAAATACTGAGCAGTATTGCTTATTGATATTGTCTACCTAGATCTTTGATAATATATTGTTATCAGTATTTGATTAACTTATAACTTGTATATTATATCTTACCATGGGCATTTGTTTTTTAAACAAACAGAAAGTTACTGCTGCGTTTGGAGCAAGGTTCGTCATTACTCGTTTGTTTCATTGACTTTTGGACTTGTTTGCCTTAGGCGTGTATAGTTATGGCAACCCAAAACTCGCTTACTAAAGACTAATAATTATTATGCTAGTAAGCTTTTATAATCGTTATATTTCTTTGTTATTGTGTACATTATTAAAAACAGGAGTAGTTTATGTCAGACCGTTATGGTGATTTTGTTCAGTCTTCTATTGGTAAAAAGGTCGCCAAAAATTTAGGTCTACCACTGCCAGTAGGTTTAGATCGTTTTGAGAGCGGTCAGCGCCTTGTAAGGGGTAGTGTATTGGTTGGGTCAGCTACTGGTAATGATACCCGCGTCGGTGAGTCTATCGCCCGTATTTTATCTGAGCTGCATGCTGAGATCTTCGTGAATAGTAACGATCATATTAAAAATGCGTTGACCAATGCTGATATTGAAGTAAAAACCAACACGGATGGCGAAGATAAGTTTAAGGTCCTTCTGTTTGATGCAAGCAATATCAATAATGCAGATGAGCTAAAACAAGTTTATGAGTTCTTTCATGTGGTGGCTCGCCGCGTCGAGAAGTCAGGTCGCGTCATTATCATCGGTCGTCCGCCTGAAGAGACGATCGATATAGAAACAGCATTAGCTCAGCGCGCGCTTGAAGGCTTTGTGAAGTCGGTTGGCAAAGAGTTTAAACGCGGTATCACCGCTCAGCTGATCTACGTCGCAGAAGGCGCTGAGCAAAACTTAGACTCAACATTACGCTTTTTTACCTCAGCGCGTTCAGCGTATGTCTCAGGGCAAGTAGTACGTGTTGGTAAGGGTGAGGCAATAGCCGTATACTGGACGCAGCCCTTAGGTGGAAAAACTATGCTAGTCACGGGCGCCAGTCGTGGTATCGGTGAGGCAATTGCGCGCGTGTTAGCTCGTGAGGGCGCTCATGTTATCTGTTTAGATGTCGCACAGCAACAGGCGGATCTACAAAAAGTTGCCAGTGAGATTAGCGGATCTACTTTGATGGTTGATATCACTAGTGATGAGGCAGGCGCACAAATTGCAGAAGCGGCCGAGAAGCGTGGTGGTCTTGATGCGATTATTCACAACGCAGGCGTGACGCGTGATAAAACACTGGCAAATATGGATGAGCAAAAGTGGGATATGGTTATCAATATTAATCTTGCTAGTATCGTAAGGCTCAACCGCTATTTGCTTGATAAAGGCGTCTTAAAAGATGACGCGCGCATCGTTTGTGTCTCCTCAATTTCAGGTATCGCTGGTAACCTTGGCCAGAGCAACTATGCAACTTCTAAAGCTGGAGTCATCGGCTTGGTTGATGCAACAGCCAAACAGTTAGCAGATAGTGATAAAGGTATGACGATTAACGCAGTCGCTCCTGGCTTTATTGAAACGCAGATGACCGAAGCGATTCCATTTGCCATTCGTGAAGCGGGTCGCCGTATGAACTCAATGAGCCAAGGTGGACTGCCTATCGATGTTGCAGAGACGATCGCTTGGCTAGCTTCTCCTGCATCTGGTGGCTTGAATGGCAATACAGTACGTGTCTGCGGTCAAAGCTTACTTGGCGCATAACTAAAATCTTTAAGGCACTATAATCATAATAGCGACGTTTTTTCATTTTAACCAGCTAGTGTTGCAAATGATTGATGCTACCGATGATTAATCATTGTGAAAAAATTGCTTACTTATTGTAATAAAGCTGCCGATAGGTGGCTTTTTTATGATAAAACACGCTATTTATAAATGTATACAAGACTTTGCGTTTTGATTATGGCCTCTATATCTACTTATTTAGTAACTTTTTTGTCCTGTATCTTTGGGAACAAATACGGCAGAATAAGTCACTCTATAGCTAACGGATATACTCATAAAACTTGTTTAAGCCTCACTTAGGATAGATCTATGTCAGACAAACACTACGATGCGTTACCAAAAGCGCATACCACTTACGCCAATATTATTAAGAGTCTTTTGCCCATTGGTGATAATGCTAAAGTTGGCACGGATGAATTGCCGAAAGCGACCTACTATGTGGACAATCTGCACATTGATCAAGGCAATCTAAATGATTATCGCAAGATTTGTGGTTTTGCAG
>JARIAA010000042.1 GCA_029264635.1 Psychrobacter sp.
TATTATCATCGCTGTACCCAATACGCGGTCTATCCAATGCTCAAAGCGTTGAAAGCGGCGATGAATCGCGGGGATGGAGAGCAACATCACTACCGTGCTAAACCATGCCATCTGCAAGACCATCATCCATATGCCATAAATGGATAATTGCCACAGCGGAATATCTGGAGATAATACTAGGGTAAATATCGCGACGAAATATACGGGTGCTTTGGGATTGAACACATTACAAAAAAAACCGCGGCGCAAAATGGCGACGGTTGATTCAGTATTAGTGGATGACGGATTGGGAATACATCTCTTCTTAAGTGTCTTGTTATTAGCAGACAGCACCTCTTGCATGGCAAGTTCGCCTTGTGAAATATCAGCGCCTATATTTTTTGAATTTGCTAAATCGACCGACTTTTTAGGTTTGGCTTGAATGCCTTGCCACCCGAGATAAATCAAATAAGCGCCGCCTAACCATTTAATAGCGGTCAGTAATGGCTGCGAATGAGCAATCACCGTCGCCAGTCCCAGTACTGAGTAGATAATATGAATGGCTAAACCAAAAGTGATCCCAAGACTACAAATCAAGCCAGTCCGTCGGCCTTTGGTTAGGGTTTCACGTGAAACCAAAACGAAGTCAGGACCAGGGGAGGCGGCAGCGAGTAGATGGACGCTAGTGATAAGCAAAAAACCATGCCAAAATTCCATAAAGTGCTCTGAAAGAGGTCCTAGTTTGGACAATAGTTGCACTTATCATAAATGAGGTCAACTGATATTAATGATTATTAATAAAGTCTATGGATACTAATGCTAAAACGGTACTTGCGTTGAAAGGAGCGTATGTCTATATTAAAAGTCAGTAATATTAACCTCAATAACACAATTTCGGTGCCAGGTGCGCCTCGTGCATCATCAATGAGATGACGCACAGCAAATAAGTCGTAGAACGCACCTGACAAAACAATAGCTAGCAAAAGGATAACTCTATAATGAGCCAAAACGATACTGACAATCGCATCACTTACGAAATCCAAGATCGTATCTGCCTGATCGGGCTTAACCGCGCAGATAAACGTAACGCCTTTGACAGCCATATGATTAGCCAACTGTCTGAAGCACTGACACAGTATGATCATGACGATAGCCTACGCTGTGCGCTAATATTTGCCCATGGTGAACACTTCACCGCAGGTCTTGATCTCATGGAGCTACAAGATAAATGGGATAAAGGTGCGTTTGAATTCAACAATGACGAAATCGACCCGTGGGGCATCAGCGGCAAATTACGCTCAAAACCTGTTGTGGTCGCGGTACAAGGTACGTGCTTTACCGCGGGGATTGAGCTGATGCTCAATAGCGATGTGGTTATCGCTAGCGATAATTGCAACTTTGCACAGATGGAGGTGCAGCGCGGCATCATGCCATTTGGTGGGGCGACGGTCAGATTTATCGCGGCAGCAGGCTGGCAAAAAGCCATGCCTTATCTACTGACAGGCAAAGCATTTGATGCACAAACTGCGGATCGTCTAGGTCTCGTTAGTGAAGTCGTTGCAAATGGCGAAGAATATAAGCGTGCACTGACTCTCGCGCAAGAGATTTGCCAGTCGGCACCGCTTGGCGTACAAGCGTTATTGTCCTCAGCGCAGGATGCCAGTCGTAGTGGTACTGCTGCTGCACTCGCTAATATTCATAGTTATCTGCCGCCGCTATTTCACTCAGAAGATGCAAAGGAGGGCGCAATGGCGATGGTTGAGCGACGCGCGGCGAATTTTAAAGGGCGTTAGAGAAGGAGGTTAAGGTTTCGCCGTCTCTTTTTTATATTGAACGGACTATATCAATGCTTGTAAGGGGTAATCATTACTATGTTAGACATTATTAACATCACTGCCCCTATTTTTATCATCATCGCGCTTGGCTACTTATGCGTACGCTTCAAAGTCATCGATGCCAAGCATGCAAAAGGCATGGGCAGTATGGTAATGAATGTCGCGCTGCCTGCGCTGATGTTCAATGCTATCGCTGATACGCCTTTTAGAGAAGTCATACTGCCCCATTATCTGATTACCTAAGCTCTGGGCTCCGTCATGGCTTTTATAGTGGGCGTGATGCTGACCAAAGTCATCTGGCGACAAGATAATGTCTCGGCCGCTCTGAACTCTACTGCGCTATCGTTCTCTAACAGTGCTTTTATCGGCTATGCTGTCGTCGCTACAATCGTTAGGTCTGATAAGGCTGCTGCCTACTTATCCATGGGCGTCCTCATCGAAAACCTGCTGATTCTGCCGATGCTGTTTATCATGGCTGACTTGGATCCTGCTTCAAATAAGTCTCTGGCTAGCATCTTACTAGGCATTGGTAAAAACTTCACCCGTAATCCGCTTATCATCGCGATAGTCGTCAGTGTGATCTTCTCTATCTTTAGTATTCCGATACCCCAACTGGTCGCTGGAACGGCGCAGATGCTCACTGGGGCTGCGGCTCCCGTTGCCTTGTTCGTGATCGGTATGAGTCTATATGGGCTGGAGCTCAAGGGCGATTTACCCAAAATCACGACGATCGGCTTGGGTAAGCTGATGCTGCATCCGCTCATGGTGCTGCTTGCTATCATCTTGATACCTGGCGGTATGCTACAAGACAAATATGTCGCGATGCTGTTTGCCTCCGCGCCCGTGTTCTCGACCATTGCTATCATCGGTCAGCATTATGGCTTGGTGAATCGGATGTCGGCTATCGTCATCGTCTCCACTATTGGCTCGTTCTTTAGTATGAGTGCGGTACTGATTTATTGGAAGATGACGGTTGGGTTTTAGGCTATAGTCTTTTTGGAAAATATTAGGCTAAGTTTAAGGAGTGTTAATATTAATTTATTAGATATTAGTCACGGCTAATATCCATAACATATATTTCGATGCCATCCTTATACTTATCTTTAATACGATCATCTAGAAGTAATTTTAATTCTCTTGCACTATTCGGCTTTTCGCTGATGCCAGTCTTATTGAAAGCAGGAGTGTTTAAACTTCTATTATTAACGACGTTCCGAACAAACCAAAATATAAGGTATATACCTTTTC
>JARIAA010000123.1 GCA_029264635.1 Psychrobacter sp.
TCAGCAACTGGGCAAATATTTCTGGTGTGGGCGCTGAAATTGAACGTTTAGACGTTTGGTGAGTTGTACTCAAAAGATCAGCCGTCGTCTCGACTATATCGGCTCTATGACTAGATCGTTTATCAGCTGTATCTTGTACCCGTTGCTTTGAAAGAATTTTATCTTTAGAGATATTTGCTGAATGCACAGTTAAACGTTCAGAGTCATAAGCTACCTTCGACTTAGACATTGTGTTATGAGTAGTCACATCCCTGTTTTTCGGTAATCGTGCGCTTACTGCTTGATACAAGCCGCTGGCAACTTGCCCGCCTTGCACCGCCTGAAACTGGCGATCAATATGCCCAAATAAACGCAGACCTATGGGCTCTAAAGCAAAAAATACTTTGGCGCTACCATCAGAGCTATCCCCATAACTCAACGCCATATGTTGATAAAAATCATCTACAGCCACTGGCAGCTCAGGATAGTATTTACGTAGCTCGAACTGACCATACCAATGCGCCTCACTTTGCCACTGCCGTGCCAATACTCGTCCTGCATAAAACGCTAAAAATAGCAGCAAGTTACGATAACTATCATCTGCTAACAGCGTACTTTCATTTAAACTGTTAACCTTGGCGCTATCACGTCTTATTTGTGAAATCAGCATATCTACGCGCTGTAAGCTGACAGGCGACTCATCTAATTGACAGTCATGCAACTGATTTTCATAAGCCATGCCCCCTGCAATAGGATGGCCTGCGATAAAGTCTTGCCAGTAACTTTCAGCCATATAATCAAGAGACGTTTTAGCGATGTTAGCCGCAGCAAAATGAGACGTAGCAAGCATGAGGTGAGCGTATCCTTTTGATAAGAATGACTAAAGTACATTAGTGATAGAGCTGTTTTAATTACTATAATAAAGGACTAAATAAGCGTACTAGATTATCAAATAGACGTTCAGAATCACGGCGCTGCCGCCACTCTTCTAAGCTTAAAAAGCGACAGCTTTGTAAATAAGTCTCTTGACAATCAGCGACTTGAGCGACCATCTCTGGGGTGTAAATCGCTAGGCTCACTTCCATATTTAAGTAAAAACTGCGCATATCAATATTTACAGTACCAAAAAGGCAGTAATCATCATCGATAACCACCGTTTTAGCATGTAACAGTCCGCCTTGAAATAATGCAATCTTTACGCCAGCCTCAAGCAGTTCTTGATAATAAGCTTGTGAGGCATGTTGTACTAAAAATGAATCCACTTTTTCTGGGATAATCAGCGTCACATCAACGCCGCGCTTGGCCGCTGTCTCAAGCGCTCCTGATAGCGCCTCATCTGGCACAAAATAAGGCGTCGTAATTTGGATACGCTGATCGGCACGGTGGATAATCGTGACCAACGTATTATAAATAACGTGAGCCGTCACTTGCGGTGCTGAGGGGATGAGCTGGGCGATCACATTATCTACCACTGGCATTTGTGGTATCGCAATAGATTTTGCTCCTACAGTGGTAGGTATATAGTTATCTATATTATGAGCAAGGACTTGAATACGGCTATTGATATCATTAATGGTTGGGTTCAATACATACAGCTTACGTGTATAAGTGTTTACGCGCTGATCTAGTGCGTCTAAATTGTCATTATTTTCAGCACCGATATCGGTAACGACCACCTTTGCCATCGCGGTTGCAATGCTAATCGGCTGCTGACTGACACTGCGTATCATCACATCGATCCACTGCCCGACCCCTTTGTCTTGTTTAAAAAACTTTGGATCAACCAAATTAAAGCTACCGGTGTAACCGATATACTCATCAATCACGACAATTTTGCGGTGATTACGAAGATCGGCGCGCTTAAATAGTGTCTTAAACAACCCAACTGGCAATGACTGATGGACAAACACCCCTGCTCGCTCCAATGCCCAATGCTCAGAGCTATTAAAAAAGCTAAAGCTACCCACACTATCGATCAAGATATGGCACTCAATTCCACGCTTAGCAGCAAACTTTAAAGATTGTAATACCTCTATAACCTGTCCTTTAGGGTAAATAATATAGAATTCAATAAAAATGGTACGCTTAGCGTTATTAATATCGTTAATCAAGTGATCAAAAAACGCTCTAGAAGAGGTCAATAATTGCATCTGATGTCCAGCGAACACCCCAAATCCTGTCCAGCGGGTACCAATACGACTGACACCGCGATAATTGATTGGTAATAAATCCTGCCCTTGGTCAAATACCATACGCTCACGGGCTGCCATATCATTCATCAGTAGACTGGCTTGATCCACACGTTGACGGTAACGACGACCAATCATCGGCTCACCAACTAAAATATAAGCAAAAAACCCAAACAAAGGCAGCGTATATAGAACCGCTATCCACGCAATCGCCACTCCAATGTTGCGCTGGACCGATACCACACGTAACGTCATTACCACCATTAAGATGATATGTAATATCAGACCCAAACTCGCAAAGTCGCCCCAAGACCACGACGCAAGGTGCTGATCAGTCGCTAAAGCGTCTATAATCGCCTCCATCAATCCGTGCAAAATAAAACGTAAATAGAAAATCTTATTAGCTAGGTAGTATAGTCGCTTTCAAGGACCATACAATGGGTAACTATCATAAGTCGTTTTCCATGAATAAAACTCTATCACTTGCTTTACTGCTTTATCTTAGCGAAAACCCTCCCAAATAAAGATTAACAGATTTAGAATTTCTTTTAATAAAATCAATTGCTTACCTTAATTGCATCTGGATTTTATATTCCTTATTAATAGTCCATCTGGAATTATTTACGATATTTATCAAATACTATTTGACAGGCAGATGTAAGTGTATATAATACACACCCACAGAGCGAGGCTTTAGTGAGCTATCTTCTGTTGAAAGAGATTTAAAGGGTGACAGCTTTGAATCTTAAGGCTTTTAGAAATTTTAACTTGTAGTAAGATTCATTAGTTATCTTCTTGCAAAGTTATTAGAATTTTCCTTTTAAGGAAAATTCTCTTGCGCTCGGACAAAGCAGTGCTTCGTTTGATACGCTCTGTTTAGTCAGCCAAGCACAGCTTGGCTCTTGCGAAGCTAAAAACGTTCCCCGAATGTTTTCTTTACGCTTCTCAGGGTGATTAGCTCAGTTGGTAGAGCGTCTGCCTTACACGCAGAATGTCGGCGGTTCGAGCCCGTCATCACCCACCACTTATTAGCAAGTGGGCTTTAAACAGTAAAATGCTAGTACGACCTTAGCAGCGGTAGTTCAGTTGGTTAGAATACCGGCCTGTCACGCCGGGGGTCGCGGGTTCGAGTCCCGTCCGCTGCGCCATATTTAAAACGAATTTAAACTTTCGAGTTTAAGCAAGTTTCGCCTCAAACATAACTTTGTTTGGGGTTTTTTTGTGTCTGTAATTCTCCTTAAAGCCTTTTCTTTAAAAGCTAGATGCTTCTCCTATGCTGACCTTTATCAATGGCTCTACTCTTTAAAAATTCGTGAGTTGTGAGTTTTTATGCAAGCACTATACGTCTTAAAAATCGGTGACTAAACGGTGACCATTGGTTGTTGCCAGCCGATCTAAGACAGCTAATTTATCATAATCAAAAAAATAAAGCCTACCTTAGCCCAGTATGCTCCTTACTAAATAACAACTATCAATTAATAACTATATTTAGTGATTATTATTTGTTTCAGGTCGCTGTATAATTCTTATCCGTTTTTTATAAGAG
>JARIAA010000157.1 GCA_029264635.1 Psychrobacter sp.
CGCATTGGGCATGTTTAATTGTTTTTTTTTTGGCAGTATTTTTAACAATTTTCATCATCGCCAAACTTATTAAACTCGCTATGGGCTTTTAAAATCTTTAAATATATTATTAAAAATAAAAAACGCCGCGCTGATTATGTAATCGACGCGGCGTTTTTTATATTGATTGAAGCTCGTATTTATTTAGGCAGATTATTTATGGATATTACTTTCCGCGATGATTGCCTGCGCCTTTAGTCTCAATGAATTCGTTGATCTGCCATAGGCGCTCGGGTGTACCAACGTCTATCCAGTTATCCGTCATTATCTCGCCAGTAACCTGAAATTTTAGCATTGCCTGCTTAAGCAGTGGCGCAAGTGCCGCCGGTTGACCGGTTACCAGTCCATCAACCAAGCGTGGTGAGATGACACTAATACCAGCAAAAGTATATTTGTCTGCTTCTCCAATAGCATGCTCACTGGCAAGACCGTTATTGATAGCAAAGTCTCCACCGTTATTGTGTTCTGGATTGTCAATCAATAATAAGTGCGCACGCTGATCTGCGCTGAGTGTGTAATCCTGCAACTGTGCAAAATCATAGGTCGTCCAAATATCAGAGTTTACCAAAATAAAGGGTTCATCTCGCAGTTTTTCTGTTTGCAGCGCCTGAAAAATACCTCCTGCCGTCTCCAAAGGCTCATCATCTTCTGGCGACCAATGTAGCTTGACAGCGTACTGCGAACCATCGCCTAAGGTTGCCATCAGCTTGTCAGCAAGCCAAGAAGCATTGATCGTAATATCGGTAATACCTACTGCTCGTAGTGCCTTGATATGCCAGACAATCAAGGGCTGTCCACCGACTTTAACTAAAGGCTTGGGCGTTTCAAGCGTGAGCGGGCGCAGACGCGTACCCTTCCCAGCGGCCAAAATCATCGCTTGCGTTATGAGCGCCATACTTACTCCTTATTAAGGTAATTTCTGTCGTTTTTATTTAGTTTTTGCCAAGATTCATAATGAGGCAAATTTATAGTCATAAGCAGGTAATACTGCTTCTACCCATTGATTAAAAGGCAGTATGGCTTGCTTTATGACAGTGTCGCCTCGCTCAGCAAGCCAATTGAGCTCAAATAATAAATCACGCATGACTTTAGGGATATCAGCTAGGTAACGATCCTTGCCGTCACGCTCAGACAAACGGATAAAAATTCCCAGCACCTTTAAATGGCGCTGTATACCCACCACATTGACATCGTTTTCGAACTGCTCGGGACTATCAGCGGTCGCCAAATCAGCTTGTTTCTGCATCTGCCAAAAATCATGTATCCACTGAGATACCTGACTTTCAGGCCATTCGACATACGCATCACGCACTAATGACACCAAGTCATAGCTGTAAGCACCAATCACTGCATCTTGAAAATCAATGACCCCCAGACGCGAATGATCGGCTTGATCTTGCATCAAATTGCGACTGTGATAGTCACGATGCACGACAACCTCTGGTTGAGCTAAAATATCACTGATGAGCGCCATTTTTAGATTATGCCATAGCGTCTTATCAAGGCTGACTCCAATATAGGGTACGAACCAATCATGGAATAAATCCATTTCACGATCAAGCATGGCTTTATCATAATCTGGTAGTTGATGCTCTTTTTTTGCTCTCTGCACAGAAATCTTTTGCAAATCGATCAAGGTTTTCATGGCCAGCTGGTAATAATCATCAGCTTTAGTATTTGAGACATCGACCAGTAACTGTGCAAACTCTGTCGCGCCAAAATCTTGTAGCACTAAAAACCCTTGTGCCATATTTTGAGCGACAATTTCAGGTACATTGATTAAAGGTGCCATAAGCTTAGTGATATTGACAAACTGCTGCATGGCTTGTTGTTCGTCAGCAGAATCCATAACGATATATCGCGCCACAGGATATCGAGTCATATCATCACTATCCAAACTGTCTTTATCAAATAGCTGTATACGATGATACTTTCGGGCACTGGCATCACCAGGCAGACTATCAAGAGTAAAAGTCTGATCGGCAAATATCTGTTGCAACCAGTTTTCTAACTGCTGGCGACGAGTATCAACATCAGTATTGGCATACGTTTTTACAATCATATTATCTGTCATAAAGGGCATCGCAGTTAATAGTCAACCAGCTTAAATATTTAACGATGGACAATGATAAAAATAGTGTCAACACAAATATTTAGTCTTGATGACTAAATTAGTAATAAAAAAGGTAAATACTTGCTAAAATGACAAGCCATTTTTAGTTATCAGACGTTTTAGAGCGTTTTCAGATTTTATCTTATACGCTGCGCCCAGCATTTACCGTATGTACGTCTTGCTACGTCATAAAATTTGTTGAATAGTGTAGCTGATTTGGTTTTTTTTGACTATGATAAGTCATCATTAGTTCTAATATGATGGAATATCCCAACCCCTATTGTCGTATAGTGGGCAAATATATCAACTTTGTGCGCTTAGATTGGCTATTTTCTGCATCCGTTTTAGATATAATACAAGATTAGACGTAAGACTGAACCAAATATCGCAACCCAATAGGCTTTGTAATTATAGGTGTGCCCTTGTTATATTCTCCGCTTTACCAAAGCATACGTTTGATTTTGTTTGGCGCTTTAAGCTTGACTGGCTTGACGGTGAGCGCTGCTACCATAGCGACCAACCATACGCAGGCAGCAGTGCCATTAGTGTCCGATAGCCCAAGCATGACTAGTGGTGTCGACAGTGTTGAAAACAATAAGCTGAGCGATGTTGCAACTAACGATATAGAAGATAAGAGCATGGACTCTTTGAGCGCTATAGAGCCTGCCCGCCCGCAGCAACTAATAGATAACGATATAACTAACAGCGTGACCCGATCACCTCAAACTGTCAACAAAGCTAAAATACCTGATGATAGCCGCCTTAATATCAATGAGGAAAGCGTTCAAGACAGCTTAGTGCGCTTAGCCGAATTTTATGAGCTGACGCCAGATACTGATGTTAAGACGACTGGCTTGAATACAGCCGATAACGCACAAAGCTTGGAACAAAACGATGCTCAAAATAAGGTAACTTCTGAGACGCAAACGATTCCAAAAGTGGGTAAAAACCTAAAGCTACTGCCAAGCGCTATCGATAGTGCGCAGCGCTGTGAGGGTCAATGGGTCAATCCTAAACCTAACCCTAATTATCAGCGCGCGCTTGAAGACGCTGGCGGACAAGCTACCAATCTTGCTAATAACCAAGCGGCACTGTTTGCTGAGTCGGATTACGGTTATTACGATAATGTCGATTACGCTGAGTTATCAGGTAATGTGATTATTGATCAAGGTAGTCAGCACATTGAAGCGGATAAAGTGCTGCTGAACTTAACCAGTGGCGTCGCGGCAGCCCAAGGTAAAGTGATGTTTACTGACCAAGCGACGGGCAGGCGCAATAATCAAAACAGTGGTGAGCTCACTATTGCCAATAAAGCCAGTCAAGGTGGTCTTATTGGGGTCGCCGATAGCTTAGCTTATAACACCGAAACGGGCCAATCAACGGCTGATGAAGTGGCTTTTGCCAGTGTGGGTTTGCAAGCACACGGCTATGCCAAACGTTTGAATCGACCAAATGAGACGCAGTATGAGCTTGATGAGGTTATGTTTAGTACCTGTCCGCCAACCAATCGCAAATGGCAGTTTGATGCTAAAAGTATTGATTTAGATACCGACACTGGGCGCGGTGAAGCGTATAACACAACTTTTCGTATCGCTGATGTACCGGTATTTTACTTGCCTTACTTCAATTTTCCTATCGATAGCCGCCGTAGCACAGGGTTTTTATTACCCAGTGCAAGTGTGGGTAGCAAAAGTGGTCTTGAAGTCGATATCCATTATTATTTTAACTTAGCGCCCAATTACGATGCCACGCTGAACACCCATGTTTATACCAACCGTAACCCTATGCTGTCCGGCGAGTTTCGTTATCTGACCGAGCAGTATGGCGAAGGTATTTTTAGCGGCTCGTACTTACCTAATGATAAAGAGTATGATGGTGAGGATCGCAGTAGCTTCTTTTACGATCATTACTGGTCATCAAACAGCATTCCGCGTTTGAGCGGTGATGCTAAGTATAGCTATGTGTCCGATGAGGACTACCTCAATGATTTTGATACGCTTGGCTTGTCTGATAATACGTTGAACCTGCCAAGGCGTGCCCGACTTAACTACTATAATGACTATGTTGATGGGGAGCTAAAGGTTGAAACTTTCCAAACGCTTAATGCCTTTACCAATACAGGCGATGCGCTAGAAGATAAAGATAAACCCTACTCACGTCTCCCGCAGCTATCATTAAATTATCGCCTGCCATGGTCAAACTCTTTTGATATTACTGGCGTTCATGACTCAGCGTACTTCAAAAAGTCTATCGATGATGGGTCTGAAGATGAAAAAAGCGGTATACGCGTCTATAACAAGCTGAGCGCCGCGTACCCCATTGAATCGGCGTGGGGCTATGTTAAGCCCAAACTGAGTTTACAGCACTTATATACTTCCTATGACGAAGACAGCCTAGAGGACAACGAGCTGAGCAAAGAAGACGGTAGTCAGGCAGTGTTTGTACCTCAAGCCAGTATTGATGCTGGGCTGCATTTTTACCGTGCAGGTTCACCATTTGGAGCGTTTGACGATACGATGGGCGGCTATCAGCTGCTCAGCCCGCGCCTAAAATATACTTATTCACCATTTGAAGATCAAAACGATATTCCTAACTTTAATACTCGTATTGCGTCTATCAACTATGAACAGTTATTTTCAGACAGTTGGTTTTTAGGCCATGATCGCTTACAAGATTTGCATGCCATTACTCCTGGTATCAACTATCGTTACATCGATGCAACGGGCGTGACACGTTTTGATGGTAGCATTGCAGAGCAGTTCTATTATGGCGATGGCCGTGTTACCCTTGAAGATCGAACCCCTGTGTTTAATACCTCATCTTCTGGGATGGTATGGGACACAAGCGTTCAGCCTTACAATAACGTCTGGGTTGATGTCAGTGGCGCTTTAAATACCAGCTACGATATCAATTATATCACCACAGAATTACGTTATCAGCCTTCAGACAATAGTTTGTTCAATGTCGGTTTTGTCAAACGCCAGCGTGATGACAACACCAATCAGCTGCCATTATCTGCATTGACAGCGTCAGCTATTTTCCCTGTTAATAACAATTGGCGCGTACTGGCACAGGGTCAGTATGATTACCGAAGCGAGAAGATGCTTGATGCGCTTGTCGGTGTCGACTATGAAGACTGCTGTTTCGGTTTTGCAGTTTATGGTCGCCGCTACTATAATGACTTAAATCTCAAAGACAAACCGACACAAGCGATTATGGCAGAGGTTCGACTTAATGGACTTGGCAGCGGCAGTAGCCGCTTGACTCGTCTACTTGCAGACAAAGTATTGGGCTTTGAGCCGGTACAAACGGCATGGAAAGACTAATAGATAGGTTAAAAAATATAGTTTCTATTTATTAGTAAAGACTCGAGTATTAGTAAAGAGTCAGATTTTATTAAAAATTAGATAAGCTAGCAGTTCAAGAACCTAGAGCCAAGCAGTAACGAATAATCACGTAACAACATTGTAGGCAAAACGACCTAGTAGATGACTATTTGCACCACTATTATGCAAAGTATGATGACGCTAGTTGCCGAATATATCATCCAATGCGATGACATTGATGAGGAGCATCATGAGATTTTTT
>JARIAA010000158.1 GCA_029264635.1 Psychrobacter sp.
ATACCGTCGCCGAATTCTTTTTTAATACCTGCTAACCAAGATTCAACATTGCTGTCTTCGATACGATTGCCAAACTCATCTTTTAAATCCTGTAGCTTGTCTGTCAGTTGTTTCTTATTGTTATCATTACTCATAGGTAGCCCTATCATTATAGTTGTACAGTTTCATCAATAAATTTTATATACCAAATCTATATCACGCTCTTGTTATAAAAGTGAGTATAGATCGAATAATTTCTTGAACCGCTTCGATTAGCTCTGAGCCTCATCCAATGCTTTATTAATGCCTTTGACAATACGCTCATGACGACGGATATCTTGCACGGTAAGATGCGGTACGCCCACATACCAACCAGCCGCCGTAATTTGATGATCTAAAATAAACTGTTTGACACTGGGGTCTTTGATCCCAGGCCAGCCTTTTACACTGCCAAATAATATATCCATCAGCTCAGGAATTTTAGTGGCAAAATCGTCAATATACGGGTCCCAGTCGCCATCATAAGCTGTACAAAATAAGACTCTCGTATCGTTATCCAAAAATACGAATCGTAAGTCATGCAATGTACCCACTCGAGTGGCACCTTTAAGATTACCATCAGCTATTTTTAAGATCTCTTTTAGACGCTCAGCGCCACCTTCTTTTAAGGGAGCAATAACAGTCAACTCTGATACTTTGCCTGATTTCAGCCCTTTTTCGCCAGCAGTGGTGGTCGAATGGTCATAACCGTCGTCACCGCCTTCTTTTATATTGGCCATTAAAAGATTGGCGCGCAGCTTAAAAGCATCGATCGATTCAGTAATTTTATCTTTTAAGTCTTCAGAGTTATCGATAACATGATTGTTGTTATTGGTATTACTCATAGTCGTTTACCTTATAATTATTGTTTACTAGCTTGTGCCACTATTTGTTCAAAGAGCGGCATTAAAAGAAACTACCATAGCAAATGATATGAAGAACTTGAACATCAGCAATCTATTCATACAAAATTAAATAAATGTCAAACACAGATAGTTACTTAATGTTCAGTAAATTTGCAAACGCAGTATTTACTATGAATGAGTTTTTATGGCTTATAAGACCAATTTATCTCGTTTTTAATTGCACAATAAAAAATAGCTTGACCACTTTATGTAGTCAAGCTATTCAAAATCATACGGTGTCATTAATTATTATTAACATTTATTATTATAATTGCAATTACCTAAATGACGGTACTGAGGTGATAGTACTTAGACAACAGCCCTTAGACAACAGCCCTTAAACAACAGTCACGTGCAAGCGGGCATCAACATTACCGCGTGTAGCGTTTGAGTAAGGACATACTTTATGCGCAGCTTCGATTAATTCTTGCGCTTGCGCATCATCAATACCAGATACTTCAACATAGATATCTAGATCTAAGTTATAGCTGCCATCAGGTTTCATGCCAATACCTACTTGAGTAGAGGTTTTTGACGAGTTAATTGGCAATTTCATTTGCTGGGCAGTCAAGTTAAGCGCGCTATCAAAACAAGCGGCAAAGCCCATCGCAAAAAGCTGCTCTGGATTGACGCCTTCTTTCCCTTCTTCTTGGAAAGACACTAAGTCAAAGCCTAATGAACCGTCATCAAGTTTGGTATGCCCAGAACGACCACCAGTTGCTGTTGCGCGAGTTTTATAAAAAATTTTCATGATGTATTCCTTATTTCGGTTAGGGGAGATTGTCATCTATTCGTCTTAATATAACTATTCGTTAATAAGGTTATTATAGCTACCGACTGCGTAAAGTGTTAGAATATTCCTCCAAACCTATTGCCTAATTCTCTAAATTTTTATACTATTGAGCAATGAGGAAAAAGAAGAAATCTTTATGAATGAAACAACCACTGCGCAACTTCTCACTTGGCTACCTAAAAATAAAACCATCGAATCGGCTATTCCTGGCTTGTTTTTTTATTGTGCGGACAAACCAAGTAAAGCGATCAGCTACATTCAGGAGCCTAGTATTTGTATTGTCCTGCAAGGCGTACGTGAGATTTATTTAGGCGCAGATTGCCAAAAGTTTGATAATAGTAATCTTATGTTTTGTCCCGTCAATATCCCCTTGAGCATGCATATCAAACATGCTTCAGTGGAGACACCTGTCATTGTTTTGTCAATGAAATTAAACCTTGTCATGATTAGTGAAGTCTTAGCAAAAATACCACCTAAGCAACATGCTATCGATGGACATCTGGGAATAAAATGGCAATTAGATGACACCATACTGGTCGCCTTTGAGCGGCTTATAAACTTGCTTGATTATCCAAACGATATTGAGTTTCTTGCATCATTAATTCAGCAAGAGATCTACTATCGCCTGCTCTCAGCACAGCAAGGTTATAAGCTGCGACAACTGGTGGTCAGCGGCAGCCATACGCACCGTATTACCCAAGCAACCAACTGGATAAAAGCGCATTTAAGTGAGCCTGTAGTTATAGAGGATTTGGCAAGCAGATGTGGTATGAGCGTCTCAGGATTTCATCAGCACTTTAAGGAGATTACTCAACTGAGTCCGCTCCAATATCAAAAAAGTTTACGTCTTATGGAAGCAAGGCAATTGATTCAACTGTGCGAGCAGCAAATAGCACAGATCGCGATGCAAGTCGGTTATGAGAGTCCGAGCCAATTTAGTCGAGAATATAAACGACTGTTTAGGGTTAGCCCCAGTAAAGATGGCAAACAACTACTGACTTACTGATCTGATTGAGTCACTTTAAAAGTTCGACAGCTCAGTGCTGCTGATATGAATTTTATTTTGGATGGACTATACGGCATTATCAGCACAAGCCATCTTGTTCAGCCACTTGATCACTTTACTTTTTTCTTCCCAAATACTGCACCACCGCGCTAAGCCCTTGATGACCATTGCCTTCTAAAACCATGCGCTGTGTCTCTAAGCCAATGATCTCTTTAAGCGCCATAAGTTCTGTCTGTAAAATCTCTAACGAGCCAAAACGCTCTTTTTGAGAGGCTGGTGGTCCGCCTACGGCATCCATGGTGAGTTGCTCCTCAGTGTAAGCTTCGAGTATAAACACCCCATTTGACTTTAATGCAGGAACAATCTGAGCATGGACATATCGACGAACCCCTATAGGCATGTGCGCCCAAATGGAGACAATGCCATCCCATTCTTTCTCACCAAATTGATAACTGGCTAAGTCGGCCACCTGAGTGATGATTTCAACACCTCTCTGACCAGCCAGCTGCAAAGCTTTATTTAAACCAACGTCAGATAAATCTATAGCGGTGACGTGATAACCTTGCTCAGCTAAAAACACTGCATTTCTGCCCTCGCCTTCAGCCAGACAAAGCACGCGTCCGCCTGCTGGTATGTACTCAAACTGCGCTTTTAAAAAGTCATTCGGTTCTGTGCCAAAGAGATACTCAGCTTCACTGTAACGCTCATTCCACATTGTACTATCCTTTTTATTGAAAAAATATTCTCTTAAGTGGCGCCTTTATTGACAACATACACTACTAAACAAACTTCCTAGAAGACGTTATTAAATGGTATGCTTTAAACGTTTGATGGTATT
>JARIAA010000189.1 GCA_029264635.1 Psychrobacter sp.
TGCATTGACACGTTATTTGGTAGATACGCCACTGGCAGACTTGCCTATTTCTCTAACTACTTTTGACGTATACCTTCTTGCTCAGCTTCAACGTCAAAGATTATTGACCCATATTCCGCGCGGTTTATTGATACGGACGCCGCAATTACTCAAAACAGCGCCAAATACTGCTCTGCAATTAGGCTGCACTCAGCTTGGTATATACTATCCTCTTATTACCCAATCTGTTATTAAAGACGCTCATCGACACAGCTTGCCTGTGAGCGCTTGGACGGTTAATGATATTGACATCGCAAAACAACTGGTGAAATGGCAAGTCGATGTCATTATTACTGATGTCCCAACCCAGTTATTATGATTATCATGCCCTTATTTATCTTAAAGCATTGTTAGAGATCAGCGGTGAATAAGAGCCCTATCTATAGGCTTTTCTACTTTATCTGGTATAGATTGGTTGCCTTTAAATCTTTATACAGAGGCTCAGCTAAATATGCACTTTCTTAACATACTTTTGGTACAACTTACACTTTTACTCAATACCTGATAGCTAACCAAGTATTTACAATAAAATATCTAATAACTCATACAAGTTATTGTTATTTATTAGGATTTCTCTAGTGCATAACTGTTCACTTTCCGCTTAATTTAGGTTAATATAGAGGCTGAAACTAATACCGCTAGGAATATTATATGATTGCAAAAAAAGCAATGGGCTTACCGCTTAAAGGCTTACGTTTCGCTATCAAATCTGGTGACAGCATTTTACAAAACGCAACCACGCAAGTGACCCGTTTTAAAACATGGTTTGATGATACTAAAGCGAAGAGTGCGCTCGATGAGCAGCCCACCGCAAAACGCAACTATGCAACGATTGCTGCCCAAAGCGATGTCTCTATCAATGATGAGACGATCGACTTACGTGAGCTTGAGTTCACAAAAGCACCAATCAACTGGATACCAGCGACTATCTTGATAGCGACGCCTATTGCTGCTGCTATCATTACGCCGTGGTACTTATTTACCCATCAAGTGAGTGCGCCAGTTTGGGGTGTCTTCGGTGCCTTTATGGTATGGACAGGCATCAGTATTACAGCAGGTTATCACCGCCTGTTATCGCACCGAGCTTATAAAGCGCATCCTGTGGTTAGAAATTTTTTATTGCTTGGTTCAACGTTAGCAGTACAGGGTTCGGCATTTGATTGGGTGTCAGGTCACCGTACCCATCATCGTCATGTCGATGATCGTATGGATGATCCGTATTCAGCAAAACGTGGTTTTTTCTTTAGCCATATCGGTTGGATGCTACGCAATTATCCTAGTGGTAAATTTGATTATAAAAACATTCCAGATTTGACCAAAGATAAAGTGCTTCAAATTCAGCACAAATATTATGGTCTTTGGGTGTTGGCGGCAAACATTGGCCTAGTAGCAGCGGTTGGTTGGCTGCTTGGAGATGTCTGGGGTACGTTGGTATTGGCAGGTCTGCTACGCTTAGTATTGACTCATCACTTTACTTTCTTTATCAACTCCTTATGCCATATGTTTGGTTCGCGTCCTTATACCGATACCAATACTGCCCGTGATAACTTTATTTTGGCTCTATTTACTTGGGGTGAGGGTTATCATAATTATCATCACTTCTTCCAATACGATTATCGTAATGGCGTGAAATTGTGGCAATATGATCCTACCAAATGGCTAATCGCTGGTTTGTCTAAACTTGGTCTGGCAACTGAGCTTCGTACAGTTGATGATACAACCATTAAGCATGCTGAAGTTCAAATGCAGTTTAAGCAAGCACAGCAACAAATTGATACGGTTAGTGCAAGCGGCATCGATATTCCTCATATCATGCAAAGCTTCCAAGATCGCATTAAGTTTGAATACTATGCTTTTACTCAAACAGTAGAAGAATGGCAGGCGCTTAAAGCTAAAGCTATTGAAATGAAAAAAAATGAGTTTGCCGATCGCTTGCATGAAGTTGATGAGCAGCTTAAGCTTGAGTATGCCAAGATTGAAGAGAAAATCCATGAGCATAATGATAATTTAAAAATTGCCTTTCGCTCCATTGGTTATAATAAAAAGGCGGCGTAAAGCTTAGTCAGCTAATACTGGCTTATTCATTGAACACTTACTCCATCCCCCTGTCTGCCATAGATTGGGGGATTTTTTATGTCTTTTTTTAAGTATTTTTGAAATAAAAATCTAGTAGACCCGCTTTAAAAGCGATACAGTGAAATTAGCATGAATGGCTCGTAGCTTTTGCACTAGCAGCAAGTAAAAAAAGTCATACCAGTCGCATGTGGTAGTTAATGTGGCGACTTTATTTCAAACTCACTATATTCATTAAGGGTAATAAAAAATAAAGAGAAATTCGATATATTAAGAATCATTGTTGATCTTATAAATAACAAGAGATGGACAGAGGGAAAAAGTGTAGCACTGACGCTATGTTATAGTAGATTTATGGTTTTTATGTCATGATTACTATTAATTTTTAGTCATTCTCAATAGGAAAAACACCCATGCGCTATCAAAATACCTATGTGAATTTAGACCCACGTTTATATCACAAGCAGCCACCGACAGCGCTGGACAATCCGCGCGCTGGTCATTTCAATACACAAGTCGCACAAGCGCTTGGCTGGACAGATGATACAGATTTGATGGCGAACTGGGTTGATATTATCGGTGGTAAGTACGTACCAGCACCATTTGAATCTCTAGCGATGGCTTATGCAGGGCATCAGTTCGGACAGTGGGCTGGGCAATTGGGAGATGGACGCGGTCTGCTGGTCGCTCAAGTATTAGATAATAATGATACCTTACAAGACTTACACTTAAAAGGTATTGGTCTGACGCCTTACTCGCGGATGGGTGATGGGCGTGCGGTACTACGTAGTACCATTCGTGAATACTTGTGCGGTCATGCTTTAACCCAGCTCAGTATTCCTTCCTCAAATGCGCTTGGGTTTGTGGTGTCTGACACGCCCGTACGCCGCGAGCGTATGGAAGCAGGTGCGGCGCTCATGCGCGTCGCTGATACTCATATCCGCCTAGGTCATATAGAGTGGATTGCAAGCTTTGCCCCTGATTTGCTTAGTGAATTTACTGACTATATGATTGACACCTACTATCCAGAATGTCGTGATAGCGATAAACCCGTCTTAGCATTTTTGCAAGCAGTCGTTGAGCGCACTGCCCGTATGATAGCTGACTGGCAACTGATTGGCTTTGCTCATGGGGTCATGAATACCGATAACTTATCTATCACTGGCAGTACTTTGGACTTTGGACCCTTTGGGTTTATGGAACGCTTTGATCCAGCTTGGATTAATAACCACTCTGATCATACTGGACGCTATGCGTACCAAAACCAGCCTGCTATCGGACATTGGAACCTAAATATCTGGCTTTCGCACTTTATACGCTTAGAAGGAGTGACACGTGAGGCATTAGCGGATTGCTTAGCACCCTATGAAGCCACCTTTATGCAGCACTATCAACAAGGCTTATGCCGTAAGTTAGGACTCCCGCATCGAAAAGAGAGCTTAGCGTTGGCCTTTGAATGGCTGACGTTGCTAGAGGACAACTTACTTGATTATACCAATAGCTTTCGTGCGCTCTTAGGCCTCGTTGCCCAAGAAAATCACCCTTATGAGAAGCAATTACTAGCTACTTTAACTCATGAATTACAAGGCGAGGCATTACAAGTTTGGCAAGACTGGTCAGCGCGCTATTTAGACCAGTTACAAGCCCTACCTATTGAGCAAGTACTTGATGATATGCGTACTAACAATCCTGTATATGTGTTACGTAACAGCATGGCTCAGCGCGCCATTACAGCTGCTGAACAAGGTCAATTTGACGAAGTAGCTCGGTTATACGATCTACTTACCAGCCCATACACTGTACAAGATATTGCCACTGTCCTTGATAGTAGCCCACCTGCGCCGCATGCGCTGCAGATGCCAATTAGCTGCTCATCGTAGAACCAACACAGTGAGTAGAGGGTAAGCAAGGCAATTTAGATTGTTTCATTGACATGCTATAAAACTTTACCTAATTTGTAACTATCAACTGGCTAAATGTTCGTTATCAATTTGTTATATAAGTTATGCATTTCGCTATGGTCGACTAGGCATTGAATTATCAATAGTGCTAGAATAGCTACGTTTATCAGCTTTGTATTTTACGATGCTACTTAATCATCGCTTAACGCAACGTTGACTATAGATTGCCTTTTAATAACCACCTGTAATGCCTGCTCAGTTTACTCTGTGCTCAATCATTACCTTAAATGATTTGTTAAGGTCAGGCGTTACCTTATTTTGTTTATCACATTTTATTTTATTCCAATTTATTACAACAATGGCCACTATTATGAATGACGATACCAATTTGAATACGGAACAAGAACAGTTCGAGCGCGCTGCTCTGCATTATCATGAATTTCCGAAACCCGGTAAAATCTCGGTCACCCCCATCAAACAGCTGGCTAACCAGCGTGACTTGGCGCTGGCTTATTCGCCAGGGGTCGCTGTGCCATGCCTTGAGATTGAAAAAGATCAAAAGCTTGCCGCCAAATATACCGCCCGTAGTAACTTAGTCGGTGTAATCACAAACGGCACTGCAGTGCTGGGCTTGGGTAATATTGGTCCATTGGCCTCAAAGCCTGTCATGGAAGGCAAAGGCGTCTTATTCAAAAAATTTGCAGGTATCGACGTTTTTGATATCGAAATCGCACAAAACGATCCTGATAAGTTCATCGAAGCCGTTGCCGCGCTTGAACCCACTTTTGGAGGCATTAACTTAGAGGATATCAAAGCACCTGAATGTTTCAAAATCGAACGCGAATTGCGTAAACGTATGAATATTCCGGTATTCCATGACGACCAACATGGTACCTCCATCATTGTCGCTGCTGCTATGCTCAATGCATTGTTATTGACGGGTAAAAAGATTGAAAACATTAAAGTGGTTTGTTCAGGCGCAGGCGCCGCTGCCATCTCTTGTCTAAACCTTATTTGCGCACTGGGTGTCGATAAAAACAATATCTACGTTTCTGACTCACGCGGTATTATCAGTACCAGTCGCGAAAATCTCGATGAATCAAAGCAGCTGTATGCTCGTGACACCGATGCCACCACGATTGATGAGGTGATGGATGATGTAGATATGTTCCTAGGACTCTCTATGCCAGGTATTTTGAGCACAGATATGGTTTTGCGTATGGCAAAAGATCCTATTATCTTTGCACTTGCTAACCCAACGCCTGAGATCATGCCTGAGTTGGCGCATGCAGTACGTCCAGATGTCATTATGGCAACAGGTCGCTCAGACTATCCAAACCAGGTTAACAACGCCTTGTGCTTTCCTTATATCTTCCGCGGGGCGTTAGATGTAGGCGCAACCACTGTCAACGAAGAGATGAAAATCGCTTGCG
Organism: Psychrobacter sp.; assembly: GCA_029264635.1. Taxonomy (GTDB): domain Bacteria; phylum Pseudomonadota; class Gammaproteobacteria; order Pseudomonadales; family Moraxellaceae; genus Psychrobacter. The sequence continues at coordinate 5,447 of JARIAA010000189.1, forward strand.
TACGCGCCATTGCTGCTATGGCGCATGTTGAAGCGACGCCTATGACCAATGTTAAGAACATTGAGAGCATGCAAAGCTTTGGCCGCGACTATCTCATTCCAGGGCCACTTGAACCAAACCTTATTATCGAGATTGCACCTGCGGTTGCCAAAGCCGCTATGGATTCGGGCGTAGCGACTTTACCGATCGAAGATCTTAATGTTTATCGCCAGCGTTTATCTGAATTCGTTTACAACTCAGCCTTTGTGATGAAGCCAATCTTTGCCCGTGCTAAATCAGATCCTAAGCGTATTGTGTACTGTGAAGGTGAAGACAGCAATGTTTTATTAGCGGTACAAGTCGTCGTCGATGAACGCTTGGCGCATCCAATCTTGGTTGGTCGTCCTTCGGTCATCCAAAATAATATTGCAAAATTGGCGCTACGTTTAGAAGATGGCGTCAATATCACTATCGTCAACCAAGATGATGATCCACGCTATAAAGATTATTGGAACGGCTATTACGAAAAAAACAAGCGCAACGGTGTTAGTATCGAGCTTGCCCGCCGTGATGTCCGCCGTGAAACCACACTCATTGGCGCGTTACTTGTAGAAAATGGTGATGCTGAAGGTATGATTTGTGGTACGTTTAGCCATTATCAGCTGCACTTGAAATATGTTGAACGCGTGATTGGTAAAAAAGAAGGTATCAGTGATTTTTATGCGATGAATGCCGTCTTAATGCAAGATCGCAACATCTTTATTGCAGATACTTACATTCACGAAGACCCAACGGCTGAACAATTGGCTGAGATGACTGTATTGTCTGCGGATCAATTGCGCCGTTTTAGCATTACACCGCGCGTCGCGTTGGTTTCACACTCAAACTTTGGTACCTCTGATCGCGCCAGCGCCGTTAAAATGCGTAAAGTGCATCAGCTGTTAAGCGAGATGGACGTAGATTTTGAATTTGATGGCGAGATGCAGGGTGATGCTGCGCTTAGTGAGCGTATTCGCATGGAAGACTTGCCCTCCAGTGAATTCAAAGGTTCGGCGAACCTGCTTATCCTACCAACCCTTGATGCAGCAAACATCGCCTTTAATCTTCTCAAAACAGCGACCAACAGCGCCTCTATTGGTCCTATTTTGTTAGGTTCCAATAAGCCTGTTCATATCTTGACCCCATCAGCGACTGCTCGCCGTGTGGTTAATATGACAGCGCTTGCTGTTACTGAGGCTCAAGATTTAGAAGAAGAGCAGCAGTAAACTGAATCCTAAGCAAACCATAAAAAAAGTTTAGAGTTATTGCCTGCTAATAATCGGTATTAGCAGGCGATTTTGAAAAAACCAGCCCATGCTGACAAAAATAGCAGCGGCTGGTTTTTTTATGTCGTGTAAACCATTAATGATATATGGGAGATTACTATGCAAGTTTATCTCGTCGGTGGCGCAGTTCGTGATCGGCTGTTAGGCCGTCCTATTGTAGACCAAGACTTTGTTGTGGTCGGTACGACTGTCGATAAGATGCTGGCAGAAGGCTTTCAGCAAGTTGGCGCAGACTTTCCTGTATTCTTGCATCCGACGACTCACGAAGAGTATGCGTTGGCTCGTACTGAGCGCAAACTTGGTCATGGCTACCAAGGTTTTAGTGTCCATGCAAGCCCTGATGTCAGCCTATACGATGACTTACAGCGCCGAGATCTAACGATTAATGCCATGGCAATTGAGGTTACCAGCCTAACCGACGATACCCCTGTCACTGGTGAAATAATCGACTATCATGGAGGACTTGATGACATCTATAGCAAAACCTTACGTCATATCTCAGAGGCCTTTAGCGAAGATCCGCTGCGGGTGCTGCGAGTCGCGCGTTTTTATGGTCGTTACTACGAATTAGGCTTTCAGATCGCTGAAGAGACCATCATACTTATGCGCCAACTGGTCGACTCAGGCGAGCTTGCGCATTTAAGTGCGGAGCGCATTTGGCAAGAATCAAGCCGTGCGATGATGCAAAACTCTCCTCAAGTATACTGGGAGCAGCTGTTTGCAATCGGTGCTTTAACGGAATACTTCGCGCCTTTGCACCAAGCTTGGCAAAACGATCATATTCGAGAGATGGTCCAAACGTCGCTGTACTTTGCCGGTCAAATGCAATTGAACTTGTCCCAGCGCTGGGCGTTATTAATGGCAAGTCTTGATCTATCATTATTTGATATAGAAAATAATGACAAGATGACGACTATCAAAGATATTACTAAAATAGGCAATAGCGCTAAAGTACCCAAAGCGCAAACTCAGTTTACTAACCTATTCGTTTCTCAAGCTGAAAAACTAAACGCTGTTAACAGGCTAAGCTCGTCTGAAAAGATTGACCTTATTCAAGCCTGTAATGCTCATAAAGAGCCTGATAAGCTATCGCAATTATTAGTCACCACTCACGTATTACAGTTGGCTCGTCAACATCGTCAAATGATGCTTGCCTTAAATAGTTTTCACGCCATTGGTATAGAGAACATTGATACCAACTTAAAAGGATCGGCGATCGGTGAGGCATTACGACAAGCTCGCATTGAGCATTTGCAAATAGTATCAGACCAGTATTAGTCTATGAAAAATATGAAATTAAATACTATTAATGATTTTGAAGCTAGTCATGACAACGCTCCAGTGATGCTAGTGACTGGTAGCGCCAAGCGTATTGGCGCAGCTATTGTCCGCGCCGCTCATCATGAGGGGTATCGTGTCATTATTCATTGTCATCGAGGTGAGCAAGAAGCTAAGGCTCTAGCAACCCAGCTAAATAAAATCCGCGCTCATAGTACTGCGGTTATCGTTGCAGATTTAGCAGTGGTCAATGATAAGCATTTGTTAGCCCAGTTTATTCAAACCGTCATAGACACTTTTGGGCAGCTTGATGTGCTCGTACATAATGCTTCACGGTTCTACCCTACGCCCCTTAGTAATATAGATAGTGACCAATGGGACGAGCTGTTCTTAACCAATGCCAAAGCGCCTTTATTATTAAGCCAAGCGTTTCTACCCTATCTGCAAGCCCAGCAAGGCTGCATTATTAGCCTGCTTGATATTCATGCTCATGACAAACCGTTTAAACATTATACCGTTTATAATATGGCAAAGGCGGCGCATCGGATGATGGTACAGTCTCTTGCCTTAGATATGGCGCCCTATGTTCGTGTAAATGGCGTGGCACCTGGAGTAAACGTATTGCCTGATGCTGATAGTGACCAAGCGCTTGAGGATATGCAGCAGCGAAGTATCATCAACTCTATTCCTATGCAGCGAATCGGTACGCCAGATGATATTGCTCAGTGCGTGCTGTATTTAGTAAAGGCCAAATACGTCACAGGAGAGATTATTAATATCGATGGCGGTCGTAGTCTGACCCTAGCTGGTGGGAATATTTAGTAAGCAGGTGACAATAGCTGAATATTATCGTTTACTCGTCATCTTTTACTTGAAAAATTAAAAAAATCAGGTATCATTGTGCGTCTACCGTTAGGGCCCATAGCTCAGTTGGTTAGAGCAGAGGACTCATAATCCTTTGGTCGTAGGTTCAAGTCCTACTGGGCCCACCATATTTAGAAAAAAAGAAACCCTTACAAGAATTAGCTTGTAAGGGTTTTTTATGGCTTAAATTTTACTCAGAGGGGATGGTGAAATTAAATATCTAATCCTATCTTGATACTTTGACCCTTGTAGCAATTAAAGTATGATGACTATTAACGCTATGGCTATGTACTGCTGCATGAATGCTATATGAAGGTTAAACTTATCAAAAAACTTATTGATTCAGTCGACTATACCGCTAAAGGTACTGATATTTATATGGACGATGTGCTAACTGGTTTTGCACTACGTGTAGGTAAGCAGTCAAAGCGCTATACATTACATAAGCGCATCAATGGAAAGCTGTATAGAGACGAAGTAGAAGAAACGCATCTAATTACGCTAACTGAAGCACGTGAAAAAGCCAGCATAATGATAGCTAATATAAAAAGAAGGTATGTATGTTTAT
>JARIAA010000238.1 GCA_029264635.1 Psychrobacter sp.
AGTCTTTGATTATGAGGTGAATATCACCGATGTGTTTGGGGTCAGCATGGCGGCTGGAAGAACCTTCTTAAAAGCCATCAAGCAGTGGAAAAAAGACGGTACGGGTATCTTATCTACCAATTATGCTGAAGCGGGTGCTTTTTTTAGCGTGGGCGATGACCCGCAGGAGTGGCCAAATACTCAGCTACATTTTGTAATATCTCGAGTGCTCAATCACGGGCGCGAGATTAAACGGGGCTACGCTATCTCATGCCATGCTTGTTATTTGCGTCCTGAAAGTCGCGGCACGGTTAGGCTCAATTCAGCCGATCCCTCTGATCCTGTATTAATCGATCCCAACTACTTATCGCATCCAAAAGACGTAGAGTATATGGTTGCAGGCGCTGAGCGTACCCGAGCTATTATGCAAGAAGCGCCTATCGCTAAATACATCTCCGAGGACTATCCTGCCCCTTATATCGAAAAAGATGGCATGCTTGGTTATATTAAGAACAGGTCCGATACCATTTATCATCCCATCGGTACCTGCCGTATGGGTGCAGACGCCAATTCAGTCGTTGATTTAGAGCTAAAAGTAAGAGGCGTAAGCGGCCTGCGGGTCATTGATGCGTCGATCATGCCAACATTGATTAGCGCCAATACCAATGCCCCGACCATTATGATTGCTGAAAAACTAGCAGATATGATAAAAGCCAACCATGTTCATAAAGTTAAACAAGGTCATATTGAGGCTATGACCGCCTAACTCGTTGCAAAATAAGCTTTTTTTAGGCTTTATCATCTAAGAATGCATGTAAATGTCCCAAAAGCTTTCATTGAATAAAAAAGAAAATTCTAAATAAGATATTTTAATTACATTTATTTTACAGATATCTTATGTTATAACCGTTTAGCAGAGTATATTCAAACCATTTATTGGCATTTACATTTGTATTTTTTATCAATTTGAATTATGGTTACTATAACCTTACAACTGTTTTACTTTATGTATCAAAAGTACCATACTGATAAATACCTTAAAGGGAATTAAACGTTTGCCGATTGTGCCCATGATCCCAGTAGGAGCCATGTATCTATCGGCAACGCCTTATCATTGACATAGGACGTAATCATGCAAAAATCACTCTTTAAACTTACCCTATTAGCTACCGTGATCTTCGGGATTAGTGCTTGTAGTGGCGACAATAAAACTACCGATGACTCTGCTGCTAGCTCAGATGCCAAAGCTGCTAAAACATTGCTTTATTGTTCAGAGGGTAGCCCTGCTGGGTTCGATCCAGCGCAGTATACCGCTGGGACTGATTTCGATGCGAGCGCCTACCCTATCTATAACGGTTTAGTCGAATTTAAACGCTCAGGAACAGAGATTCAGCCAGGACTTGCTGAAAGTTGGGATATCAGCGAAGACGGCAAGACCTACACCTTCAATTTGCGTAAAGGGGTCAAGTTTGGGAAGACAGACTATTTTACACCGACTCGCGATTTTAATGCTGATGACGTCGTCTTTACGTTAGAGCGTATCACCAACCCAGACTTTGAATTTAACAAAGCCTATCCTGCTGAGTTCCCTTATTCAGTCGGCATGGGACTACCTGAGATTATCTCTACTATTGAGAAGGTTGATGATGACACAGTAAAAATCACATTAAACGAGGTCAATGCGCCATTTTTGCAAAACTTAGCAATGGCTTTTGCTTATATTAATTCTGCTGAGTATGCAGACCAACTGATGGCTAATGGTAATGCCGCTGATATCAACACCAAACCCGTTGGTACTGGGCCTTTTGTCTTTACCTCTTATCAAAAAGATGCGCAAATTCGTTATACCAAAAACCCAGACTATTGGAATAAAGACGATATTCATATCGATAACCTCGTGTTTGTCATCACCAAAGACTCGGCCGTCCGCGCGCAAAAAGTGCAAGCGGGGGAATGCCATGTGTCTGCCTATCCAAAACCTGCTGAGATCGCATCGGTCAAGCAATCTGGGAAAGCCACCGTTCTTGATAAGCCTGGCTTTAACATCGGCTATGTGGGCTACAATGTTGAAAAGCCGAAGCTTGGAGATCTTAAAGTACGTCAAGCATTAGATATGGCCATTAATAAAGACGCCATTATTAACGCCGTCTATCAAAGTGAGGGGCTAAAAGCGACCAATCCTATGCCGCCAACCCAGTGGGGCTATGACGATTCGCTCAAAGATGCCCCGTATGACGTCGAAAAAGCAAAAGCGCTCATTAAAGAAGCAGGTGCTGACAACCTTTCTATTAACTTATGGTACATGCCAGTTCAGCGTCCGTATAACCCTAACGCTAAGCTCATGGCTGAGATGCTACAGGCGGACTGGGCAAAAATCGGTGTCGATACCAAACTCGTTACCTACGAGTGGGGTGAGTACTTAAATCGCGCTGCGAAAGGTGAGCCCGATGTGATCTTAGCGGGCTGGACGGGGGACAATGGTGATCCAGATAACTGGCTTGGTAGCTTGCTGTCGTGTGATGCTGTCGGTGGTAATAACTACTCACGCTGGTGTAACAAAGATTTTGATAACTTAGTGACCAGTGCTCGTCAAATTAACAATCAAGACGAGCGTATCAATGAATATGTGCAAGCGCAAAAAATATTCAAAGAGCAGCTACCTTGGACGACAATGGCGCACTCTGTTGTGACCGTATTTACGGCACCAAACGTTAAAGATTATGAGATCAGCCCGCTCGGTTCTATACGCTTTGATGGGGTTAAAGTTGAATAGCGGCAGCTAATTAAGTCGGGTACGACATGCCCGTTTACTCCATTCATGTTCGGCTGGGTCAGATCCTCTGCTCCAGCCGTATTTATCTGAATTAAGAAATAAGCGACTGATACTCTCATCTCGTCGATACTCTCATCATTGAACGACAACTATTGAGCCGCCTCATGCTATTGTATATTCTGCGCCGAATTGCCATTTTAATTCCTGTCTATCTTGGCTTAACGTTATCGACTTTTACGCTCATTCGTCTGGTGCCTGGGGATACGGTTGAGATTATGATGGGCGAGCGCATGGTCGACCCAGAACTACACGCTCGAGCACTCGAAAGATTGGGACTTGATAAACCACTCTTTGTTCAATACTGGGATTATTTAACCGGTATCTTGCAAGGGGACTTTGGCGCCTCCTTCCGAACGCGTACTCCTATATTGCAAGACTTCTTTGCTCATTTTGTACCCACCTTAGAGCTGGCGTTGTGTGCGATTGTCATCGCGAGTGTGATAGGCGTAAGCTTAGGTATTTTTGCTGCGCTGCGCCGCGGTACATGGATTGATTACACTTTGATGTCAGGCGCGCTAGCAGGATACTCTATGCCCATCTATCTATTGGGTCCTATCCTAACTGGTATATTTGCGCATTATCTAGGTTTGCTGCCCGTCGCTGGGGTAATCTCTGTCGCACAGTTCTTAGATGTTAAGCCGTTATATGGTTCATGGTTGTTGGGTTCTTTGACATCAGGCGAGCCTGGTGCATTTTGGGATGTGGTTAAGCACTTTATCCTACCCTCTATCGCCTTATCGACCATTCCCCTCGCGATGATAGCGCGGATGACGCGCTCTGCCATGCTTGAGGTATTAGATGAGGACTATGTGCGTACGGCGCGCGCCAAAGGCTTATCGCCACGTCGCGTCATCTTAATCCACGTTATGCGTAACGCATTAATTACTGTCGTTACCGTCGTTGGCTTACAGATGGCGACACTGCTCGCTGGCGCCATTATCACTGAGACTATATTTAGTTGGCCAGGCGTTGGTAATTGGCTGCTTGATGGCTTCTTTACCCGTGATTATCCGATTGTACAAAACGGTATTTTACTGGTCGCCACCGCTCTGATTTTGGTGAGCTTATTTATTGATATTTTGTATGGTCTTATCAATCCGCGTATTCGACATACCTCTTAACTTATTGTTATTTGGTATTCATTGCTCTTATCAAAAAATTGATAAAATAGTGACGCTTAGTGCTTCAAGAGTTATGAAATGGTCTACATACTCTAAGCACTAACCACTACAGGAACTGCTCATGAAGCCATCTGTTCTTCCCTCTGATTTCGATCTGGCAGCCAACCCACCAACGTCGTGGCAGCTATTTTTATCGACGTTTTGCCGTAATAAAGGTGCTGTACTTGGTTTTATTGTGTTGGCATTGATGGTAATCATTGCCATATTTGCGCCTGCCATCGCGCCTCACGATCCTTATGAATTATTCACTGGTCAAGAGCAATTGCCACCCGCGTTTTTGAGTGGCGGCGATACGATGTTTTGGCTTGGGACTGATGACGCAGGTCGAGATACGTTATCTCGAGTGATGTATGGGGCGCGTTACTCATTGTTTATTGGGCTTAGCGCAACGACCCTCGCTATGCTGGTTGGCGTCTCATTAGGACTTAGTGCAGCGTTTTGGCCCAAAGTTTGGGGCAAGGCGGTCATGCTGGTTAATGATATTCTGATGTCGTATCCCAGCTTACTGTTGGCAATTATTATCGCAGCTATCTTGGGTCCTTCTATGACTAATACGATTATTACCATCGCCTTAGTCTGTACCCCGCCTTTTATTCGCCTGACACGGGCAACTGCAATGGTAGAGCTACAACGCGAGTACTTTATTGCCTCGCAAGTCATGGGCGCAGGCGTGCTACGATTATTGTTTGTAACTATTTTACCCAACTGTATGGCGCCGCTTATCGTACAGGCGACGATGATTTTCTCCTCTGCTATTTTAGAAGCAGGCGCGATTGGTTTCTTAGGTTTTGGTGTACAACCGCCAGATGCTGAGTGGGGCGCTATGCTCGGTACCGCGCGTCAATATATTCAAAGTAATGTTTGGCTCGCTATTTGGCCAGGTGTCGCTATTTTCTTAGCTGCCTTATCAATTAATTTAACGGGTGATGGTTTACGTGATGCGCTAGATCCTAAATTGAAGCAGGTAACCTAATGACTGACATCTTAAATAATGCTTCTATAGACAACACGGCACACTCATTGGCAAATGACACGCCGTTACTGTTAGATATCAAAAACCTCTCCGTGACCTTTGGTGAAGGGGCGCGTGCTTTTCGTGCGGTAGACGATGTGTCATTAACGATTAGGCAAGGCGAAGTGGTGGCAGTCGTCGGTGAATCTGGCTCAGGAAAGTCCGTCACTATGATGGCCCTCATGGGACTGTTGCCGCCCTCTGCAACGGTGCGTGCTAAGCGGGTGATGTTTGATAATAAAGATATGCTGAGTATGCCAGCTAAAGAAAAACGTAGCATTATTGGCAAAGATATCTCGATGATTTTTCAAAATGCCATGTCTTGCCTAAATCCAAGCTTTACGGTCGAGATGCAATTGGGTGAAGTACTGCGTAAGCATCTTGGACTGCGCGGTTCGGCGGTACGTACCCGTATATTAGATCTGCTGGAATTGGTTGAGATGCCCGACGCCAAAAACCGACTCAAAGTCTATCCGCATCAGCTATCAGGCGGCATGAGTCAGCGGGTCATGATTGCGATGGCGATTGCTTGCGAGCCAAAACTGCTTATTGCCGATGAACCAACCACGGCGCTTGATGTCACGGTGCAAGCGCAAATCATGGACTTGCTCAGCCGACTACAACGCGAAAAGCAGATGGCAATGGTGCTCATTACCCATGATTTGGGTTTGGTCGCACAAAACTCACGCGATGTCGTCGTCATGTATGCCGGACAAGTGGTTGAAACCAGTACGGTGCCAGAGATTTTTCAAAACCCTGCGCATCCTTATACCGAAGCTTTGCTGCAAGCGATTCCCGAGCTGGCTGTCGGTCAAGACAGGCTTAATAGCTTGCCGGGTGTGGTGCCCAGCCAATACGATCGCCCAAGCGGCTGTTTATTGTCTCCTCGTTGTCCGTATAAAGAGCCCGTTTGTGAAGTACCACCGCCTATTTTAAGGACACCTAATGGCGATGTGCGCTGTATTCACTCCAAACTACCCAACTTACCTCCTCGTGCTAATAGCGCTCATGTTACCAATTTGGAGTCTCAAGTATGAGTAATAAAATTGTCTTAAAAGCAGTAAATCTACACAAGCATTACCCCGTATCACAAGGCTTGGGTAAGCCCAAAGCCTATGTCAAAGCCTTGAGCGGGGTTTCATTTGAGCTTGAAGCGGGTAAAACGCTTGCCGTCGTTGGCGAATCAGGCTGCGGCAAATCCACTCTCGCCCGCCAGCTGACGCTGATTGAAGAGCCTACTAGTGGTGAGCTTTTCATCAACGATGAAGCCACGACGGGCTACAGCCGAAAAGCATTGAAAGAGTTGCGCACTGAGATTCAGATGGTATTCCAAAACCCTTATGGCAGCTTGAACCCGCGCCATACGATTGGTTATCAATTGACTGAACCGCTAGATATTCATACTAAATTATCAAAAGAGGACAAACGCAGTAAGATTAACGAGATGATGTGCAATGTCGGCCTGCGTCCCGAACACGCGGGGCGTTATCCGCACATGTTTTCAGGCGGTCAACGCCAGCGCATTGCGCTTGCCCGCGCTATGATGCTTAATCCAAAAATCGTCGTTGCCGATGAACCTACCTCCGCACTCGATGTCTCGATTCAGGCGCAAGTCTTGAATTTGTTTATGGATTTACAGGACGAATATCGTACCGCTTACGTCTTTATCTCGCATAACTTATCTGTGGTGCGTCATGTTGCCGACGACGTGATGGTAATGTACCTAGGCAGGGCCGTTGAGCACGGGCCAAAAGAGGCGATTTATAATGCGCCTAAACATCCTTATACCATCGCCCTATTAGCAGCGGCGCCATCCGTGACTGGTCATAAAAATGACTTAACCTTGCACGGTGAGCTACCCAGTCCGCTGAACCCACCCAGTGGCTGCGCACTGCATAAACGCTGTCCTTTTGCCAAACCCAAATGTAGTGAGATAGAGCCAGAGCTGCGAGAGTGGGATGGCCGCTTGGTCTCTTGTCTGCGTTTGGATGAGATTTATGGTTAATTATCGGTTAATGAATAACCACTGCTACTTATTTTTGTTTTATAAAAGTATCTATCTTGAGAGTTGCATCGCTGTTTCTAGTGCGGCAGTATCTTCATGCATACGGTATAAACAAATCTCGCCCGTCTGACTCATCGTCAAAAGTCAAAGATTCAATCTCAGATACGTCAATGCCTTTAACTCAAGACTACCCACTTTATCTTGTCATGCATCCAGACGTGAGACGCTCAGCGCGGGTTAGAGCCGTTGCTGATTGGTTGATTGCCACAATCATCTGATAATGACCTGCATCCACTACGTTTGTGTCTATTTTCCAAATAGTTAACTTTTATAAGTTTTAGTTTCGATAATACAGACATTTTCTTATTATGCGATTGACCTAGCTTTTTGACCATGGGATTGCTAACCTATCAAAGTAGCTCTCTTTATTAGCCCCACTAAAAAATAGCGTCAATACGCAGCTTTACCCTGTTGCTTTAACCGAAGCTCTAAAGTCCATCTAATAATCGGAATTTGAAAATTTATTTAACTAAAATAGGTAAACGATTTGCCCATCTCTTGAAGAAACTCATCCGCTTCATCAACCTCATAAATGACTGGCCGCTTGCCGTTAGTGTCTTTGTTCAGCGCGTCTAATAGTTGCTGCTTAGCCGTGATTCTACGATAGCCTGCCCCAAACCCTGCCGCTAGTGGTTCAAAATCAGGCGTCTTAATATTGACTCCAATAAGGGGCAGTCCGCCTTTTTCCATATAGCTACGGATTTCTCCGTAGCCTTGATTATTCCATAACAGCACAATCAACGGCAGCTCAAGCTCAGCGGCGCAAATCAGCTCAGCGATAGTAAACTGAATACCGCCATCGCCAATCAAGCTAATAACAGGTTGATTTGATCCTAGCATCGCACCAATGGCCGCTGGCAGACCGTAACCCAAGGTGCCATAGCCCGTTGCCGAATTAAACCACCTGCGTGTCTTTACTGCCTCAAAGCCATGATTACCACTATAAACCGGCTGGGTTGAATCACCGACGATAATAACGTCTTTGACCTCATCCCTAAGCAATTTAAGTAGCGCATTTTGACCTGCAAAGTTGGCAGGCATCTCTTGACTCATCACTTGCTTAACGTCTGCTACTTGCTGCGCAGCTTGATGATTTAAGCTTTGATCGGAGCCTTGGTTTCGTAAGCGCTCGCAAAGTCCGCTAATCGCCATTTGCGCATCGGACAGTACTGCAATATCAGCGATAAAAGGACGCTGCAACTGCTCAGCATCGCAGTCGATACGAATCAGTGTGCCGTTGATACGAAAGCCGCCATCTAGCACGGTGTCGTAGTCTGTCTCGCCAAGCTCAGTACCAATGGCTAGCACCACATCAGCGTCCCCAATAAGCGTCCGACCTGTTGGCAATGATTGATTACTGCCCAAGCTAAGTGGATGTGCGGGCGGCAGTAATCCTTTCGCATTGATCGTCAAGAACGTTGGCGCGTCTATTAGCTCTGCCAGATTTTGGGCATCGCTATCCACATCGACGCAGCCGCCACCATAGAGCAGTACTGGGTTTTTGGCGGTGGTTAGCTGCTTGACAATGAGATCTAACTGCTTAGGATTAGGCGCTGGCAACCTAACTTGCGGCGCTGTAACTTGGTTGAGAATGGTTTGGGCCTTGCTAGGCGGTTTAGCAACGTGGCTAGCATCAGCAGTAATGACATCGATGGGCAATTGTATATGTACCGGACCTGGACGCCCGCCATTAAATAAAGCAAAGGCTTGGGCGATGGTTTTAGGCAGTGCTTCTAGCTGCCAGATGGTCTTACTAGCTAAAGCGACTTTGCTGACCATGCCTTGCTGATCATGCAGCTCATGCAAGTGACCTTCTCCGCTACCTGTTTGCGCGACTCTATTCACGCTTGAGATGACGAGCATCGGTATAGAGTCCGCTAGTGCTTGTGCCATCGCGGTCATAATATTAGTCATACCGGGACCAGTAATAATAAAGCAAACTCCAACCTTACCAGAAGCTCGGTAATAACAGTCGGACATAAACCCAGCCCCTTGCTCATGACGCGGGGTGATATGGCGAATGCCCGTATTTGGCAGACCGCGATACAGCTCTACGGTGTGTACGCCTGGAATACCAAACACCGTATCGACGCCATAATACTCCAGCCATTGTACGAGCAGCTCGCCGCAGGTTACTGATGGCATAGTGGTCGTTGAATCCTGTATTGCTTGAGTCATAAATCATCCTTGAACATGAATAGGTATTGAGAACTAAATATGAAGTTAAGCCATATTAACTGACATTTCATACTTTTGACACCGCCTTTTAATCTGCTATCTCTCATGCTGATCGGGTACAGACCTATATGCGTAGCGATGGCCGCCATTTAAATGTAGAGTGTATGTGCCGCGAGGGCACTTGTGGGACTTGTGAGACCACTATTTTAGCAGGGGAAGCAGAACATCTTGATGATGATGAAAAAATGGAACAAAAGACGATGATGATTTGTGTCTCGCGCGCCAAGAGCCCAGAGCTGGTATTAGATTTATAAACAAAGACGTATTAAATATCAACTACCTCACACTTACTACCACGCCCCAACCCTGTCTACGACGCCACGGCATTTGGGAAACTGGCTACAACCATAAAAACTCTGACCTTGTCGCGCGCCTTTTTTGGCGACCCGCTTGATCATCTCACTATGACATCTTGGGCAAGCAGGAATGTTATCGGACATATCGAAAACAACTAGGGCGTCGTCGACTTGCTCGATAATAGAAGGCTCCTTGGTAGAAGACTCCTTGATTTTAGGCTCTGATTCCAAAACCTCAAACGGGGTAATAAAAAAAGAATCATCGATGTTCAATTGCGAGCTTGGCTGCACATTGCTAGAAAGAATAATCGGTGCTTCGACTTTGCCAACTTCCGTTTGACCGGACCATCTGTACACTTCTTTACTTTCAATAATCTTTTGTGGTTTTAGATTCTGCTGTAGCTTTGGTGATACAGTCGGCTCAGCGGATAATTTATTATGTTTGTTGGCATGTCTGTCTTTTAAATAGGCTTTATGCTGACTATTGGTTTTCCAAGACTTGTTGAATCGGTTGCTTTCAATTTGCTCAACGATAGATTTGACCTCTGCTTCGGTTAATATCTTATCCTGCTTTTTCTTTACATAAGATA
>JARIAA010000258.1 GCA_029264635.1 Psychrobacter sp.
AAATGGCAAGTGTAAAAATAAACATTAATAGCAAAATGATTTCATGACTCTCTAAATATTATAAACAACGGTAAGCTTTTGTTTTTACTAATATTAGACGCGGTTTTACATTTTTCTATTAGAAAATTTGAGCTGTTCCTATACGATAGGACATAGAGATATATGAACAAAGCTATCTGTAGTTTCTTAGTCTTATAAATTTCAAATCATACATAAGGATACAATTATAATGGATGTCAAAGCATTATTCAAAAAAGGTATAGAAAAAGAATTACTGGATGTTGAGGATTATATTTTTGTGCCAAAGCGCATGGATATGATTGTCGATGAAGGGGATTTGGCGTGTATGTTAAACAGTGATGGTAGTGTCAATATTTTTTATACTAAGAATGGCATTACCGATGTGAGAGCAGCCGCTCGTAAGCATCCTTTTACCGATTTTGAAACAGAGCTACATCACGGCTTGTATGATGATGTGATTGACGATCTGATTGACGGCGTGAACGAAATCCTAGACGGTCATTCAAAATACTTTCGTAGTACTAAAGTCTTGCCAGCAACTGCTCCTTTGCCAGATCATTCAGTGATCACAGAAGCTGATAAATGATAGTAAAGTGATTGCTTATTAGATAATGATGCTTCATATATAGCCGATACTCAATAAAATAGATACATTATTCAATAACGCGAAACTGGTAAAAATTTTTTAGCTTGCTGTAGCTAGCTGCTTGATGTTGCAAGACCAACATTGACCAACTAACTATCCTAGTTTCGCTGTATCTTTTTTATATTGGATTGACTATATCTACGCTTTATATATCTACGCTTTATATTCATAAAGACACAGGATACATGTTCGCTAAATGTATTTTGTGTCTTTTTACTTTTTACACTATTTATGACTGAACAATACTACTGTAGCAGCTCTGAAGCGACTTGGCGACGACTCTCGTCACCAGCTGAGTACGATACGTAGGATCTATGGCGGCGTTACCCAGCTCAACGATAGTCACTTGCTGCGGTGCTTGTTCACTGACGCAGCTACAAACCTTATCTTGTATCGCTTCTTCTTGCATGTCGGTCATAGCCGCACTGGCAATACGCCAAGCCGGCTGCTTTTCAATTTGACTACGGCATTGGTTATCAATCGCGGCTTTAAAAACATTCATACCAATCTCATTCGCTGTGCCCATTGTGTCGCCTGCATTAGTATTTGAACCCGTCGCTGCACATCCTGCCAAGCCAAATGCTGCAAGCATCATGGTTGAAACTAAGTGTTTTTTCATGGTTTTTCCTTCAATGTTTTCAGTAGTGTTGGTCGCTTGATGGACTATAGCAAATAAACCTCTGAATCTGAGATTTTTATAGCTTGTAAATGAGGCAGTTTTCAATTACTTTTTATGGGAAGTCACATTTATTTAGAGCGTGTTCAGCACTTATAAATAGACTCCGCCATCGATGTCAGTGTCATGAAGGTTAAACCTACCCCAACCAAGGAGCGGTGCAATGGCTATCAAATTATCACAACTTACGCTATCTGTGGTCGCAGTGCTAAGCGCACTAGTGGGAACACAGTCATGGGCCGCTGCTGAATATGGGGCCTATGGCACAGAAACAGCGCTCACACTGGCCCGTAACTACGCTGGAAGGTATACAGGCTCTGATACAGAACCACGAGCCGCCGATTATATGCAGCAGCGTATGACCATCGAAGGTAGCAATAATCCAGTTGATCTTCGAAGTTTTGAGTTTACCGCTCCATACGGATTGTTTAAAGACCAGCAGCTCACGAGTAATAATGTGGTCGTGACTCAATTGGGAACGGCTAAGACTGACAGAACGTTATTTGTAGGTGCCCATTATGATTCTGCGGTCGCCTATCCAAATTACCAAAACCTAGAGGCGCTAGATGATAATGCTTCTGGCGCTGGTGTCTTGTCAGAATTGGTTCGAAACTTGAATGGTATCGAGACCGAGCACGACGTTCAGTTTGTCGCCTTTGGTGCTGAAGAAGGCGGGTTCAATGGCTCAAAAGCTTTTGTTGAGGCATTGAGCACCGCAGAAAAATCAAACGCGCTGGGTATGGTTAACTTGGATAGCTTAATCACAGGCGACATCATGTATGCCAACGCTGGTCGAAACGCGTATGACGATAACGGCCAAGAGATAGCGGCCAATGTGAGCTTGCGTGACAATGCGCTTCGTATCGCAAAGGAGCTAGGTATTGACTTTCAAGTGAACCCAGCCATTGTTGCGCCAGGTGAGTCTGAGCCATACGAGCCTTATGGTGTTGGCTGCTGTAGCGACCAAGAGTCTTTTGATGGTGTCATGCCAGTGGTAGGATTTGAGGCGACAAATTGGGGCTTGGGCCCTGATTATGATGGTTATACGCAGACTGATAATCCAAAGATTCCAGAGGGCTATACGTGGCACGATCCTGCTTTAGACAATGAAGCTGTGCTGCTAGATGCGTTTGGTGAGGCGCGTATCGCTCAAAGAATGCGAGATTATGCGCGTATCATTACTCGATTAATCGTTGAGCAAACCAATGCAGACATCGTGCAATCAATGAAAAGCGCTATTACTCTACAAAATACGATGAGTAAGCATTTAAAAAGCAGCGCGACGGATTCGCACTCCCCAGTGCTTGAGCGCGCCAACTTCCTTGCCTTAAATGCCATTGATCAACTTGCACCGCTTGATTCTGAATCGCGTACTCATGTATGGGTTGATGGTTCGCAAAGTTATATAGATGCTGATGATGGGGCAGAGGGCAGACGAGCGCAGATTGGACTATACGGAGAGTACACTTTACAGCCTAATTGGCGTATAGGCGCAGGCTTGCTTGGCACCAACCAAAACAATAAGAATGTGGACAATAGTATCAAAAAGGACACCAGCTACGGTGTTCAAGCTTACTCTTTACTCGGTGGCAAAAATACGCCATGGTGGAATACCACGTCTTTGAGCCTATCTCGACATGATTTGGATACCAATCGAACCGTAAGATTGGATGGCAATGATGGTATGAATATCATTGATAATAGTGAACGTGGTAAGGTTGATGCGGATGTATTTAGTGCGCATAATGAGTTGGGGTATAATTTTATCCTTAATAAAAATATCGCCCACGGTGCTTATTTAGGTCTTAATTATAGCCAGATCGACATCGATGATTATACGAGTGGCAGTGCTAACTCTCGTACGGCTCTCGATATCGATGACACCTCAAACGATGCTTGGGATTCAGAGCTTGGTTATCAATTGCAGTATCGCTTTAACATGGCGGACATGCCTGTTAAGCTACAAAGTAAGCTTGCTTATGTACATGTGATTGAAGAGGGATTAATAAACAATTTATCAGCGACCGCTTTAGCGGATGGTCAACAAAGACAAGTAAGAGTCGGCCAAGATAACGATGATGATTATGGACGTTTTAACCTTGGTATCAGTAGTAAGGTTCATAGTAACGTTTATGCTTATTTAAATGGTGACACTACTTTTGCACGTGATAACAAAGACAGCTCAGTACAGTTAGGTTTGCAGTATGAGTTTTAATTATGGATAAAGAAAAAGTCTGTTTGATACCTAGGTTCTATAGCGGTATTTTGTATTAGTCATTGTTACAATCAAATGAAATTAGTATTTCAATGCTCATTAAAAAACCAGCTAAGACAAAGCGCCTTAGCTGGTTTTATTTTATACAGCTATCTCATAGTTTTAGACATTCTTACCGTGTTGTTTTTGTTGGATGTCTTTGGCCAATTTATAACATTCTTCAATGTGATCGTTAGCAATTTTCTTAAAAATGGTATAACCAATTGTAGCTGCAACCAATTGACCGCCCAGTGGGACAAATTTGGTCACTTGCTTAGCTGCGATACGACCGCCAAAACCCTGAATAGTCTTTTTGACAATACCCCGCGTTGCCATTAGACCAGCAAAGTCGACCGTACGATCTTTTAGCGCATTCCAATGGATTTGACGTGACTCTAAGTCAACGGCTGACTCACGACCTTCGATTAAACCGAAGCGCTCGCTAATGTCAGGTAATAGATGGGTCAACATACCAGCATCAACAGCGACATCGAGAAATGGGACAGGGATGATCGCAACACCAGCAGAATATTTAGCGCGTTTTTTAACAAGCTTGTGACATTCCTTTTTGATTTGATCCAAATCCAAATTTGGGTCAATGGTATTTGGCAGTCTTTCAGCAGCTGGAGTGGTTTTCATAAAGCGTCCTTATAAATAAATAGGTAATAATAAAACAAAAGCTCAGGGGTTCAATAGGGAACAAGTGTTTTAGATGGTTACCATTTTATGGATTTATAAATGGCATACAATCATTGCTTTGTAGCAAAATGCCATAACTATGCACATTTTTTGTAAATAACTCACCATATTGAATAATTAATCAACAAATAGTATTAAAAGTTAAAATAGCAAGCAATTGTCAGTGCGGCATATAAACGGCAGTGCTATAAATTATCATTGTCACTACCAAGCAAAATCAGTAAAATACAATGATGCTAAATCTAACTCCCCGCTATACCAGCACTTGCATCGATGATCTGCCCTCTGCATTGCAACCGCTTGCTGCCCAATCCTTTACGCTGGCTCGCCTGTATGCAGGTCGCGGTATTATAGCGCCTGATGAGCTTGAAACGGCATTGTCTGGACTACTGCCCGCTGAAAAGTTGCATGATATTACTGAAGCGGTGCGTCTATTAGACGTCGCTATTGATGCAGGTCAACGCATTCTCATCGTTGGTGATTTTGATTGTGATGGCGCGACCAGTACGGCGCTGATGATGCGTGCGCTCACCGAGATGGGGGCAGTCGTTGATTTCTTAGTACCTGATCGCTTCAAATACGGTTATGGTTTGACGCCAGAGATCGTCGAATTGGGGATTGAAACCTACAAGCCTGATATGATTATAACCGTCGATAATGGTATCTCCAGCGCTGATGGCGTGGCGCGCGCGCAGGCTGAGGGTATTATCGTCATTATCACTGACCATCATTTGACGACCAAAGAGACACCACCTGCAGAAGCTGTGGTCAATCCCAATCAGCTCGGCTGCAGCTTTACTAGTAAAGCTTTGGTCGGCGTTGGTGTGGCGTTTTATGTACTGGGACGGTTGGCAAAGTTGCGCCGTGAAGCAGGTAAGTCGACGGTGCAAGTTAGTCAATATTTAGATTTAGTGGCGCTTGGCACGATTGCAGACGTTGGCGTACTTGATAAGAACAATCGCATTTTGGTACATCATGGATTGACTGCTATCCGTCAAGGGCGCTGCTGCATGGGTATACTGGCGCTACTTGAGCAAGCGGGACGGGACCCTAAGCAATTGCAAGCGCAGGACTTTGGCTTTGTTTTAGGTCCGCGAATCAATGCCGCTGGACGCATGGACAATATGCGCATTGGTATCGAGTGTTTATTGACTGAGGACTGG
>JARIAA010000260.1 GCA_029264635.1 Psychrobacter sp.
AAATTCTTCTGCTATAACCAGACAATTAGGGGCAATGATATTTACATTAATCTTAAAGGCTTGTTGCAAATCATCTCGCTCAAAAATAGATTCAATCATAAAGTTGGTAGGCCTAATTGCTAATAGCTGCTTATCCTCTAATGCGTAAATTGTCATGATATTACTCTTTTTATTTGGTTAAAACTAAATTTCTATATTGTTAGGGTAACTGTCTCATCAGCCTCACATCCAGATAAAATACACGACACTTTTATGTTGTACGGACTATAACAGCCACTATCGTTAACCTAGACTCGCGCTATTAACGGGAATAATTCTTTTATAACCAATCGCACCCAAGATAATAAACACCGCCAATAATATATAAGCGTTCAACGATAACGCAGCAGGGGAGAAGGGCAGTAGCAGCAGTGAGATAAAGATGAGACTGACCAAGACTGCGAGATAATTTAACAGACCAGCCTGTTTTTTGTTACGCTCATTAATTAGATCTGCGGACGTCACATAAGCGAAGCCGACGGTAATACCTAGTGAGGCCATACTGACAATATCGAGCAGATAGTTTCTACCAAGCCAAGGAGAGAACAGGCACACTAGACAAATGAGCATTACGGTTTTTTTCTTACTAAAATGATGGTTGTTATCGGTGAAAATACTGGGCAATAAAGATGAATCACTCATCGACTCTAACAATTTGACTGAGGATAATATGAAGCCATTGATACCGCTCAGTATGGAGCCAATCATAGCGATGGACAGCAGCCAAATACCGATGCTACCAATACGGTTATGCACCCCTTCACCAGTCGCCCAATTGCTGTCTTTGATCGCTTGATAATCAAAATTCATATTTAAAGCGGTAAAATAGTTGATCAAAAAGTAGAATAAAATACCAGCGACCAATGAGATAAGAATGATGCTTTTGGTCTTAGTTTTTGAATCACTAATAGATTTGGAGATTTGCGGTGTGGTCTCAAACCCGACGTACGCCCAAGGCATGACGGCAAGAATAGGTAACCATGCCAAGTTTGTGATGGAGCTGCTTTGCATCTCTGCAGGCAAAAAGGGCTGCGTAGTCGGAGTTACCCAAAGCGAGCCGAAGAATAGCGCGGCGACGGAGACAATCATGAATAGGGCGATATACAATTGGATTTTGGCGCCGACTTGCACACCGCGTAAATTAATATAGCTAAATAAAATTATGGCGGCACTACAGAGGAACACTTCACTGGCGTAGACTTCCCAACCAGCAATGGTGTACAGATAGCCTATCTGTAGGCTACTGGGCAACAGATACCTTAGTAGTAAGGCAACGGCGGATATGTTAAGCGCCACAATAGAGATATAGCCTATTGCCACGCCCCAACCATAAACATACGCGTGTCTTTTATTGAGATACTTCTCGATCCAATAGATACCGCCTGATTCGTGCTCAGGCGTTTGGGTCAATAGATTAATATAAGCTTGGGCGACCATATAGATGGCTAACGTGCCAATGATAATGGCGACGGATGAGCCTAATAGCTGCGACTGCGGTAAAAATAAATCGCCTGGCATCACATAAGCACCCCAACCGATAATGGCGCCAACACTAATGGCTATTGCTTGTAGGTAGCTGATACTCTCAGTTTTTTCACTCATAGTTTCCTCTTTGAGAATCAGATATCGAAGAAAAAAAACGAACTACGAGATTAGTTTGGTACATGAAATAGCCTTGTACTATCGTTACAGGTTGCTTGAGACATTTTACAAATAAGAACGCAATAGTAACCGTTTTTTGTTAAAAACGCTTTATGAACCCTTTTGAATCTTTTTCGCCAAAACCACCTTCCAGCTGTCCTCCAAACACTCAATCTCAAGCCACGGCTCAATCACATCAAGAGCAAACTTCTCTTTTGAATTTGATAACTGCCATAATTTTTCAAGGGTGGCGAACGGATAGGGGCGCTCTATTAAGTACACAGGCAAGTCTGCACCAATCATCCCATCGCGTACCACTTCAAAATACCAGCCCGCGATCCCTTGTTTGCTGACCCATGCGGCGATATTGGGCACTTTGGTGAATTGGCCGATTTGGTCATTGATTTTATAGCAGGGACGACGCGGTTGGACGATGCGTAACTGCACACTGTCGCTACCCTCGAATTTTTCTTCGCCATACTGAAAGACGTCCCCGATACAAACAGTGGATTCACTCATTTCAGGCAAACCGATCACAGCTTCAGTGGTCAAGTTTTCACCCAACGTACCAACACGCACCTTTAGACCAAACTCTGCATTGATCTGCTCATAAGTCGCCATTGCGAGTTGATGTACAGCTTTTAGCGGGCCGCCATGATGACGGCGATCCGCTTGTTCATCGGTAGTCAAGCCCATAAAGTTGACGGCGACTGGCGCATCAATGGGTTTTTTATCAATGGCGCTCATCTCTTCACGAGCAAAGGGCATGGCTTTGCCCGCACGAACGCAAGTCAGATTGGCAATATGAAGCGGCAAGGCGGTATTAACGTCTTTTTTAAAGGATTGTGTTGTCGCTATTACTGATTCTGTAGTCATAAATTACTCTATGCAATGATCGTTTTTATGGCAAACGAGGTTTAATAATTGCCGTTATCTTAGCGTAATCAGCAATGGCTTGCAGTTTATTTATTTCAGTAGCGCTGTATTTTCTCTCTTATGAATCGATGATATGTTTTTCGATATATTCACTAAATTCTGGATACAAAAAAGACCAGATCATCAATCTGGCCTTTTAGCATAAAGCTTTTAGTGCGCATTCTAGGAGATGCTTATGAGTCCCTGCTATTAATTACGGCGACCCGCTTTCTTTTCGCGCGGCGTAGCAACCAATTCAGCCAAGCTCTCAGGTGATGACCATAGACCTTCAAGATCGTAAAATTCGCGTGCTTGCGGGGTCATCATGTGCACGACGACAGCGCCCAAATCAATCAAAGTCCAGTCAGAGTCGATACCGCCTTCGCGGCCGAGGGGCATAAAACCCGCTTGTTTCGCTTCAGCGCCGACCGTATCTGCCATCGCGCGCACGTGGCGTTTAGAGGTACCGTCAGCGATAATGATACGTTCCATTACGTCCGTTAAATCTTCTACATTAAGTACGGTTATGTTCTTGGCTTTCATATCATCTAGAGCGCTTTCGACAACGGTTAAGCATTGCTGTAGTCGCTCATTAGTCATGGTATTGATCATAAATGTTAATCTCTTGAATCGTAAATATTTAAAATAAAAGGGTAAATAGTCAGTTCGCATTGGCTAGATGCCCATATATAACTGCTGTTAAATAGGGACAAGATAGGCAATATGACAAAGTTAAGGCGATTTTAACGGAATTGAGCAGCAGAATATAGCTTACGCGCGATAATATATTGATAAACAGCAGGTTTTAGCCATTTAGCTGATGGATTAAATGCAGTATGGCTCATGATAACATTTATTGGCTGTACCGCGGTAAGTTGCGCAAGCTGCTGGCGTATTTGTGTGCTTGACACCGCTATTACAGGTCGCGGGTCTATATAAATGCGGCCTTGATAACTGTTTTTCAAGTTCATACTATTTTTCAAGTCCATGTTATCTATAGCGTTTTGCACAGGTCTTGCTACCAATGCAGATGGTGAGTCAGTGACGATACGTTGCAGTGTAATGGGTAATTGGGCTTGTAAGACAGCCGTTTCTTGCTTCATGGATTGTTTATTAAGATATGTTTGATGATTGGCAATAGGGTCAGCACAGTCATCACGATTAAAAATCCATAGATTGACATAATCGCTCAGTTGTAAGCCGTCTCTCCATTTATCTAAACTACGCGCGCTGTCCATACCCATGATAAATATCAAGCTGTTATTGGGGTAGCGCTGTCTCAAAGCGCGCACACTATCGATGGTGTAAACGGGCGGTGTTTGCCACAATTCAAGCTCACTAATCTGTAGCGGCGTATTTTGCGTTGCCAGTTTTAACATCGCTAATCGGTGCTCAGGGTCGGTACTTTCGTCCTTAAAAGGCGAGCGTGCATTGGGCAGTAATGACACTTGTAGCATTCGCTGTTGCTGCTCAGCGATGGGTCGTAAAGTCTGATAGACATACATTGCCATTTGTAGATGACCCTTATGTACGGGATCAAATGAGCCGCCAAGATAAGCTCGGATAGCAGGTGCCGCATTTTTGTCAATTGAGTGAGCATCTTTTTTTGAATCAAGACTCAGATAAGTTGGTTGAGCTGAGTACGGCATAATAAGTAAAATGTCGACCTATAGAAAAATTAAGCATATTAAAGCATGATTGTGATGGGCAGATACATACTTGTCATAAAAAGCTGTGAAAAATTATCAACAGTAATTTAATAAAAAACCGACCACCATGACAGCATGAAGGTCGGCTAGCTTGCAGATACGATTTTGATCATTAAGCAAGTGCTAAACGTTAAATAACAGAGCTAAGTCTTAAATAATATGAGCGCTTAGCGAGTAGCGCTTTAAATGTTATCGCTATGCGCTTGGATAGCGGTGAGGGCGATAGTATAGATAATATCATCGACTAAAGCCCCACGTGATAAATCATTCACAGGCTTGTTTAGACCTTGTAGCATTGGGCCAACACTAATGACGTTGGCACTACGCTGCACCGCTTTATAGGTGGTGTTACCAGTGTTGAGATCTGGGAAGATAAACACGTTAGCTTGTCCAGCGACTGGCGAATCAGGCGCTTTTTGCTTACCAACGCTCATGACCGAAGCCGCATCATATTGCAGTGGACCATCAACAGCGAGAGTGGGGGCGCGTTCGCGCACGATTTCTGTTGCGCGAATGACTTTTTCGACATCAGCGCCCGTACCCGATGCACCAGTCGAATAGCTAATCATAGCGACCTTTGGTTCAATACCGAAGGCGGCGGCAGATTGCGCGGATTGAATGGCAATCTCAGCCAATTCCTCAGCCGTTGGGTCTGGGTTAATAGCGCAGTCGCCATAGACGACGACTTGCTCAGGCAGCAGCATAAAAAAGATCGACGATACCAATGAGTACTGCGGCGCGGTCTTAATCAGCTGAAACGCTGGGCGTACGGTATTGGCTGTGGTATGAATCGCTCCAGAGACCAAGCCATCGACTTCGTCCATATGGAGCATAGTCGTACCCAAAAAAACTGTATCTTCAAGTTGTTCAGCTGCGACAGTGTCGCTGGTTTTGCCTTTACGGCGCTCAACGACTTCCGCGATATATTTACTCATATCAAGGGTCGCAGGATCGATAATCTCAAGCCCTTCTGGTAAGATTAAATCGCGGTTTTTAGCCACTTGTTCTACCTCTTCGCGCTTAGCTAGCAGCACACAGTTTGCGATACCACGGCTTTGGCAAATACAGGCCGCTTCAACCGTACGCGGCTCAGAGCCTTCTGGTAATACAATACGTTTTTTGGCCTCTTGTGCTTTTTTAACGACTTGATGACGAAAAGCGGCGGGTGATAAGCGCGGTTTATGATCGCCGCTGAACTGCTCTTTAATCCAGCTCAAATCTAAATGTGCAGCCACATAACGCGTGACATCCAGCGCGCGCGCGGTATCATCATTTGGAATCTCAGCACTCATATGCATCAGGTTCTGTACCGTCTCGTAGCTGTCCGTCTCGACACTCATAACGGGTATGCCTGTTTTGAGCGCGGACTGCCACAATTCCGTAACCGTCTCGTTTGGCATGACCCCGCCCGTTAGTACCAGACCTGCCAATGGAACACCATTGATACACGCCAAGGCTGCCGCCAATAATAAGTCATCGCGGTCGCCTGGTACGACAATCAACGTGCCACGATTAAAGACTTCATCGATACGGGCAACCGAGCGAGCCGTTAAACTAATATGATTGATGCGGCGTGTTTTAGCGTCGCCAACGTTCAACCAAGTGGCATCAAGCTCAGTGGCGATATCCCAAGTACGCGGGACGGATAGCGAATCGCTAAATGGTACGACGCCAATTAAGCGAAACTGCTCGGTGTCAAAATGCGGTGACAAACGCTGCACTTCTTGAATAAAGCTCTCATCGAGAGTAAATACTGCTTCACCAGGCGCAACTGGCTGGTTCTCAAAGGTATTTGGCACATTGACTCGCATTAAAATGCAGCCCAAGATGCGCTCGCTTGCGATACCGCCAAACTCACGCGCATGCATATCAAGCTTATCGGCGAGCTGAGCAGGATTTTTGGTATCCGCTGTACTGACAAAGATAATTTTGGCATCAAGTGCATGGGCGATTGCACGGTTAATTTGCGCGGCATAAGAAGCTTCAGTCGTCGATACCAAGCCCTCGCAAATGACCACATCTTGATCGCCGCCGATGGTGTGATAGTTGGTGACCACCTCTTCCATCAAGTCATCAAGATTGCCATCACCAATCATGCGTACAGCGCGCTGACGGCTGATTGACTGCGGCGGGGTTAAACCAAACGCATGCATGGTCAATGCGCTTGAGCTGTCCAAGCTGTTTTGTTTATCGAGCGTATCATCTTGCAAAAACGGCTTCATAAAGCCCGCTTTAATACCGTTATAATCTAGCGCGCGAATCAGGCCTAGTGCCGCTGACGTCACGCCGATACCGCGACTGATAGGAACAAGTAATATGGTTTGCATAGCGTATCCTACTTTTTATGATATCCTTGAGGGCAGGTTTTATCTTGATAAGAGAAGATGCTTATTGAATTTATAAAATAATATTTTTCTTATCAAGACAACCAAGTTTATAATGATGCTTATGGCTTGTATTGACTTACAAGCCTAGTGTTTGACGAGTCTCTTTAGCGATTTGGCACTCTTCGTCCGTTGGCACAACCCACAGCTCAATGCTGCTGTCCTCAGTATGGAAGCTACCTTCGCGACCGCCGACGAGGCTTGCGTTTTTGTCAGCATCAAATTTGATACCGAAATGACGCATCATATCTAGGATGCGCGCGCGCGTGGTCTTTGAGTTTTCACCGATACCACCAGTAAAGACGATACCGGTGAATTCAGGTAACGCACAGCTTAAGCTGGCAAGATATTTAGCGACGCGATAACAGAACATCTCAATAGCGAGCTGCGCATCTTTATGGCCTTCATTAGCCGCTTGCTCAATGGTACGCAGATCGTTAGATAAGCCTGAGATACCCAGCAGCCCGCTTTCGCTGTTGAGCATCTTGTCAATCTCTTCTAAGCTCAAACCGAGCTGACGCTTTAGATGAATATGTAAGCTTGGGTCAACATCGCCGCTGCGCGTGCCCATCATCAGACCTTCAAGCGGTGTAAGTCCCATACTAGTATCCAAGCTCTTGCCATCATAGACGGCAGTCGCAGAGCAACCATTACCCAAATGTGCGGTCAACCAACCATGAGGGCCTTTGGTGTCCGTGATTTGGCTTGCGCGCTCTGAGACGTAAGCGTGTGAGGTACCATGGAAGCCGTAACGACGAATTTTATGGTCTTCATATAAAGATTTTGGCAGCGGATAACGAAAGGCAACGGGCGGCATGGTTTGGTGAAAAGCAGTATCAAAAACAACGACTTGCGGGATTTCAGGATAGATGGCTTGTACCGCCTCAATGCCAAGTGCGTTGGCAGGATTATGTAGCGGCGCCAATACTTTGAGGCGTTTGACCTCTGAGAGCACATGCTCATTTACGCGCACGGCTTCTGAGTATTCACGGCCGCCATGAACCACGCGATGACCGACTGCAACGAAGTGGTACTGCTCAAGTAGCTCAAGGATTTTTTGTAGTGCCAACTCATGACGACCCCCTGCAATCGCAATTTCAAGCTTTTCACCATCCAAACTATTGTGTTTAATACGCGCAGTGTCGAGCCCCAAGTTTTCAGCAAGCCCCGTGATACGAATTGACTCATCTTCACTGATGAGCGCGTATTTGATCGAAGACGAACCACAGTTGAGGACCAAGGTAGGGTTGGTTAGTGTTGGTGTTGCAGGGCTTTGATCGTTGCTTGTGGAATTAATTGCGCTATCGCTCATGCTCTATCCTTAGATTCTATTAAATGAGAGTGTGATATTTACCAAGTCGTTTATCAACATGATGAACACCTGTTGAATAGACCAAAATCAGCCATACCTATCCGATAAGAGGCTTGCCGACTGGCTAATCATTCTTGGTTTTGATTGATTTGTAAGCTGCACACTAGCGCCTCATGACAGTCGCAGAGTGCTACTATAATGTAACACATTTTTGATAGTAAACCATGACAACTATAAGGTTAACAATTGGCGCTCGTCAAGGTACTATCACTACTCCATACCGATTATCTAGTCTAGACTGCAATCGCTATAGAAGCAGGGTTAGTCCTCATTGAAATTGTAAGGAAATTTGTCAACGCTTTATTTAAAAATAATTTGATAAAACTATCCGTTAATAAAACGCAAGGCGCGCACAGTTTTACTGAATAATGCTATGATTGGAGGGCAGGTTTTAGCGATTTTTGGTCGATCATCATTAACCGCTTTTTACTTATTATCATTTTTATAGCATCGCAACCATTGCAAGGTCATCTGCCCTATGTTTATTTTACACCGCTCTTCAAATATTCGATGTACCCCTAAATTATCTGTTAGCATCAATCGTCAAGCTGTTTGGTCTTTATTGATTGGCAGTGCGGTTATGATGGCACTGTCGGGCTGCGGACAAAAAGGCGAGCTTTATTTAGCGCAGCCTAGTAGCCAGACCATAACAGATTCGACTGCCTCAGATAAACTGGCTAGCACAAGTCATCCACAAGATGCTGCTTTTGCTACGATTGATGATGATGACTATGAAAAGCGCCGTTATTTGGAGCAAAAACAGGTGTTACCAGCGGTCAGTAATGATCCTAACGATTATTAGTGTTCGTTTTTAAACGCTGGTTTGAGTTTAATGTTTTGCCCCTTTTAACGTACATTTTTTGAAAATGATAACCTGATTAGATGAGAGAACCCAATATGAGTAATGCTAAATTGCAAGCTGACTGCGTAACTATCCACACTGAGCAAGGGATGTATATTGATCCTACCGCTTTGACTGCCCATTTGCCTGAACTGCACTATAACCAAGATATGTTATGGATGGAGGACGTTAGTATCAATGAATTGGTCGCGCGCTACGATACGCCGTGCTATGTGTACTCGCAGCAGGCAATACTTGATGTCTATCAGGCCTATAGTGACAGCTTTGCTGCGATTGACCATCAGATTTGTTATGCGGTAAAAGCAAACTCAAACCTTGCCGTATTAGGCGTGCTTGCGCAAGCAGGGGCAGGGTTTGATATTGTCTCGCGCGGTGAGCTGATGCGCGTATTGGCAGCAGGCGGGCAGGCCAGCAAAGTTGTATTTTCAGGGGTTGGCAAAACCAAAATCGATATCGAATATGCGCTCACTCAAGGCATTGGCTGCTTCAATGTTGAGTCTGTTAGTGAGTTGACACTCATCAATGACGTAGCAAAGCAGCTCGATAAACGCGCGCCGATATCGCTACGGGTTAACCCCGACGTCGATGCCAAGACTCATCCCTATATCTCAACGGGTCTAAAAGATAATAAGTTTGGCGTCGCGCATGAGAGGGCAGTAGCTGTCTATGAGCAGGCCGCTCAATTGTCACATATCGATATCGTTGGCATTGACTGCCATATTGGCTCGCAATTGACGGAAGTCGAACCCTTTATAGCGGCTTTGGATAAAGTGATTGAGCTGGTGCATAGCCTGCGTGAGAAGGGCATTGAGCTGCATCATATAGATTTGGGCGGTGGCCTCGGTGTGCGTTATATTGATGAATCGCCAGTCTCTATCCCTGATTTTGCGCAAGCGTTGTTACCCAAGCTGACTGATCTTGGTCTACCCGTATTTTTTGAGCCAGGTCGTAGTATGGTAGCTAATGCAGGTATTTTGCTTACCCGTGTCGATGTGCTAAAACCGACAGAACATAAGAACTTTGCCATCGTTGATGCCGCGATGAATGATCTGATTCGTCCAGCGCTGTATCAAGCTGAAATGGCCGTAATTCCTAACGTATTACCTAGTAAAGGGATTGATACGGATGGCACCCAGCCATGGGATATCGTGGGTGCGATCTGTGAGACTGGGGATTTTTTAGCCAAAAATCGTCTCTTGTCACTCGCAGCGGACGATATTTTAGCGATAACTGGGGCAGGGGCGTATGGCTTTACCATGAGCAGCAACTATAATTCACGTCCGCGTGCAAGCGAAGTCATGGTTGCAGGTCGCAGTCATCAGCTAATACGCAAACGTGAAACTGCTGAAGCGTTATATGCAGATGAGAGGCTTTGGCAAAACGAAAAATAGGATCAATAATAGGTTGAGTCACTTTCAATCTTGACGCTTTTACCATCACCCATTGTTATCATGACAATGGGTTTTTTTATGGCAATTATTATAAACATTATCATATCACTAAGTATATGCTGGTTTATGAGGATTCATCTGGCCTGCGATGCGCTGATAGTTATCATTGTGTCAGACAGCGTGCTAATATAACGGACACATAAAAATAGAATAGGACACAAGGATATGCTAATAGAATTTACCAAGATGCATGGTTTGGGCAACGATTTTATGGTCATTGATTTGGTGACCCAGCGCTTGGATTTGACCAAAGAATTGGTACAGTTATTGGGCGATCGCCATTTAGGTATTGGCTTTGATCAATTGCTTGTCGTCGAGCCGCCAATGCGACCAGATGTGGACTTCAGTTATCGAATTTTCAACACTAATGGCAGTGAAGTCGAGCAATGCGGCAATGGGGCGCGCTGTTTTGCCCGTTTCGTGCAGGCGCGTAAGCTGTCATTTAAGCAGCGTTTGCGGGTCGAGACGGCAAGCGGTATTATCTCTTTAACGACCGATCGCTACGGCTGGGTAGAGGTCGATATGGGTAAACCAAAATTTGAGCCAGATGAGATTCCGTTTACCCCAAAAGCCATTACTAAAATTCAAAATGCCTATCATTTGGACGTCGCTGGTACGCCTGTCCAGCTGTTTATCGCCAATATGGGCAATCCGCACGCGGTCATTAAAGTAGATAATGTGCTTGAGGCCGATGTTGAACATTTGGGTAAAGCCATTGAGTCGCATCCTGCGTTTCCAGCTCGGGTCAATGTAGGCTTTATGCAAGTTATGAATCAGCGTCATATACGCCTGCGGGTCTATGAGCGCGGCGTTGGTGAGACCCAAGCGTGTGGCACGGGGGCATGTGCGGCGGTCGCGATTGGTATACGTGAAGGCTGGCTTGATGAAGGAGAGGATGTGCGCGCCCAGTTATATGGTGGCAGTATGATTATCCGCTGGCAGCCAGGTTACTCGGTTATGATGACGGGTCCGACCGCCTTTGTCTATGAAGGCGTCTTTAGTCCAGATGGCTTAATGGCGCAAGCGGGCATTAAGCCTAGCCCAGCTGGCTAAGTCAGCGACCTTTTAATATTGTTTTAACATTAGGGGCAACTCATGACGAGCAAAACTCATCATACCTACCAGCCTTCTCGTTCTATAGAGGTGGATGAGCCGCTACGAGAGCTGTTGTCACCTGTACACCGCTGGCTAAACACGTTGGCCGTACGTCATCACTCTGAGCATACATTGACGGCTTATTTTGCGGGCCTACAACAATTAGCACTGTTCTTACGAGGTAAAAAGCTGACATGGACGCGCTGCGATAAACGCCAGCTTGCGCAGCATATCAGTCAGCGCCTTGACGAGGATAAGCTTGCTTTGTCCAGTGTGCAGCAAGAGCTGTCCGCTATTCGACATTTTTATGGCTGGATGATCGAAGAGGGTTTGGCACGTATCAATCCAACGACCGGATATCAATTAAAACGTAGCTCCAGACCACTGCCCTCTATCGCTGATGTGGATCTACTTACCCAACTTCTCGATCAAGAGATGCCCGATACGCCTGAGCAAGCGCGCTTATGGCTGCGTGACAAAGCAATGTTTGAGCTGCTCTATAGTAGTGGTCTGCGGGTCGGTGAGCTGGTGGCGCTTGACATAGCGGACGTTGATTTGTCTGATTTGCGCGTACGGGTAACAGGCAAAGGCAATAAAACGCGCCTAGTACCGCTTGGTGCCAAGGCTGCCGCCGCCATTAACCGCTATTTACCACATCGCAACCTGTGGGTGGAGCAGCAAGATAGCGCTTTGTTTATCAGTGAAAAGCTAGGCACTCGACTATCCACACGAGCTGTGCAGCAGCGTCTAAAGGTGGCAGCAACTCGCGCAGGCATCGCCCAAAATTTATATCCGCATCTACTGCGTCATTGTTTTGCCTCACACATGCTCTCAGGGAGTGGCGACCTGCGCGCCGTCCAAGAGATGCTAGGGCACAGCGACATCAGCACTACGCAGATTTATACCCATGTTGATTTTGCCAAGTTGACGCAGGTCTATGATCGTGCCCATCCGCGCGCGATGCACCGTCGAGATGATAAAAAATAAGAGTTGTCTCAAGCCAAACGATGACATTGAAAGATAGGCATTTTTTGGCGGGCTGCCTCCTGCGCTTGTTGATTAAAGGTAGCAAACACTAAAGCATAGTCTTTGGTTTGGTCTTTTATCTCAGTATGATCATAGCTGTCTATTATTTTACCGCCAAAATCAGTAATGGCGGTATGTCCCCATGTCTTGCGAACATTGCCATCTTTATAAATATGCTCACCGCCTTGCGCCGCACCAATTACCATACATTGACTGTCTAAAGCACGCGCTTGTAACAACAGTGACCAATGGGCCTGCCCAGTTACATACGTAAAAGCAGAGGGAGCACTCAGTATATCAGCGCCAGCTTGACGCAGCCTTTGAGCCAGCGCAGGAAAGCGTACATCAAAACACACCATCATGCCCACATGATAGACGGCATCGTTGATTTTCAATGGGGCAACGACCGTCTGTGTCCCAGGTTCAAACGTTGCCGCCTCGTTGTAGCTGCCTTGTTTATCAGCGACAGTCGCGGTGAACAGATGAATTTTGTCGTAGCGTGCCACTTGGCTTCCATCGGGTGCAAATAGCTGACTGACTTGACGTAAACGTCCGTCGGGCACGATAATGCCATCGGGTCGATAAAGACAAGGTAGTGAGCCGACCAGTAGATAAATATTATGGGCGCGTGCATAATCCGCTAAAGTTGCAGACAGTGACTCAAAGCGCTGAGCAGTTTTAAACTGTTGCCCCATACTACAGCAATTTTCAGGCAGCACAACAAGCGTTGCACCTTGCGCGCAAGCATCACTAATGGCATATTTGATACTGAGCAGATTGGCTTCAATATCTTGTTGGGTATTCATCTGTACTGCAGCGATAGTTAAATCATGGTCAGTAGCGGCATTCATAGCATTGTTCTCGGTAGTCGTTTAAAAATAGATATCGTGTTGTCGCATTCTTATAAAACTTTATTCATCATAAATTTACCTTTTAGGGTTCATCATTTGTTCAGCAAAGTAGTAATAACTTTGATGTTACGCTATTATTAAGGATAAACAGTAGGATATACTAGATAGAATGTAAATTATCATAGCAACATTGCAGCAAAAAATGCTATCGTCTTGAACTGATGTAATGACGCTTTTGATGCAAGTCAGCTTAAACCTATCTCATGAGGCGTCCATTGACTATAAACGGCTGACTTTAGATGTTAAAGAGGGTATAAGCTCAGCGACATTGCTTTTTTAGTTATAAATAATAAGTGCTTAATGAGTGTTTTTGTACTATTTTCGGTCCTGAGATTTCAATATTGGAGAGTAACACACCTGTCATGAGTAGTCTGTCATTTGGATTAGCCGCCACGCTAACCACCTCCCAAAAACTCACCCCACAGATGCAGCAAGCGATCAAATTGCTGCAGCTCTCTAGTATTGAGCTTGCGCAAGAGGTTCAAGCCAAGCTTGACAGCAATCCGCTTCTTGAACGTATTGAAGAAGATGATTATGAGGACGGCATCGATGAGAATGTAGATGCGCTAAATGAGTCTTTAACGCTTGAGATGTGGAACGGCGATACAGAGACTGGTCTATCTAACGACTCTTTTGATGATTCTTTTGATAAGAATGATATTTTTGACAATGCCGAATACGATGATAGCTTTAACGATAGCTTAGATAAGTTGCAACAAGCGGGTATCGATGGTAGTGCGATGGACAATACCTCCATGGATAACGACTATCAAAGCATGGATAGTGATTACAGTAGCTACGATGTTGGCAGTTTTGGTACAGGTAGCGCAGGCAACCTAGATTATGATGAACTAGATGACTATCAGGGCAGTACCAGTGTCAGCATTCAAGACCACGTACGCTGGCAGCTGAGTTTTAAACATCTCTCAGAAACAGATACTTTAATTGCAGAGTATTTGATGGATTCGATGGATGACATGGGGTTTATACAGTTAGATACGGATGAGCTGTTTAAAAGTCTTGAGACGATGGCAAGTTTTTATCAGTGGGATGAGCACATTGAGCATGATGAGATAGAGATGGTACTGCGTATCATCCAATCTTGTGATCCATTAGGCGTGGGCGCCCGTAATTTAAGCGAATGCCTTGCCATTCAATTGGCAAAGCTTGATCCCAATACCGCTTATCTCAAACATGCGCAAACCTTGCTGTCTGCAAGTGAATATCTGGTCAGTAACAATAT
Organism: Psychrobacter sp.; assembly: GCA_029264635.1. Taxonomy (GTDB): domain Bacteria; phylum Pseudomonadota; class Gammaproteobacteria; order Pseudomonadales; family Moraxellaceae; genus Psychrobacter. The sequence goes on from JARIAA010000260.1 coordinate 14,649, forward strand.
TAAAGCGTTAATTGAAACGACTGGATTATCCTCTGCGCATATTACACCAGCACTTGGTCTTCTACGCACCTTAAACCCCGCTCCAGGCTTATCATTTCAAAGCAGTCAACCTGATTACACTCAGCCACCTGCCAGCTATGATATTCCCGATGTATTAGTCACACCAATACGCCGTAACGCCTCTAAAACGAACTTGCAAGATGGCGGCTGGCATGTGCGCTTAAATCCAGCGACGTTACCAAAACTGCGCGTCAATCAAGAATACGCGCGTTTGGTTAAGCGCGGAGATGACAGTCCAGACAACCAGTATTTACGAGAAAATCTCACCGATGCCCGGCTATTCATCCGTAGTATTGAGGAGCGTAATCAGAATTTGCTAAAAGTTGCCAGCAGTATTGTCAGGCGTCAGGATGAGTTTTTGCAATATGGTGCTACTGCCATGCAGCCTTTGGTATTAAAAGATGTCGCCGCCGAAGTTGACTTGCATGAGTCGACCGTTTCGCGTCTCACGACCAGCAAAACCATCTTGACCCCGCAAGGGCTGTTTTCGCTTAAGCACTTTTTTTCATCGCACGTTAGTAGCAGCGATGGCGATATCTCATCGACAGCGATCAGCGCGATGATTAAAAAGCTTATCAATGATGAAAACCCCAAAAAACCACTATCGGATAGCCGTATCCAAACGCAGTTACTAAGTGATGGTATAGACATCGCGCGCCGCACCGTTGCCAAATATCGAGAAGCTATGAACATTGGTTCCTCGACACAGCGCAAACAAAAATATTAGATGTCAGTCAATGTTGGCACATAGTGCTCGCTAACATCTTTTTTGAACTTCACACGCTATTTATTAGTTAAACTGCTATATTCATTAATACGAATTAAAAATAAAAATACTAGATTATATATAATTGTGAAAATAACAGAAGATTTTTTTACATTTAATTACAATATAGTCCCTTGCTACTAAAGCGCTTTCATGACAAATTAGGGCATATCAATAATAAATATTAAGCGGTTTATCCTAAGTAAAATTAGATGGTAATAAAAGGATACACCATAAAATAAAGGATAAATTTATTGATGTTATTGATGAGGTAAGGTGGTAGACATAGTCTAAAAGAGCTACAAGCCACCTGTTGACTATAAGTGATAAATATAAGGATCAACCTATGAATGTTTCTATTAGTGGTCACCATATCAGCATAACCGATGCCATGAATACTGCTGTACGTGAAAAGCTTGAAAAAATTGAGCGTCACTTTGATCAAATTCAAAGCATTCAAGTGATATTGTCGCTAGATAATAGCGGTGCAGGAGACGGAGGTAAAAAGAGCCATAAGGCCGAAGCTATCATGCGCGTCTCAGGTCAAGAGATGTTTGTCCAAGCTTTTGAAGATGACATGTATAAAGCCATTAATGAGATGGCAGACAAGCTTGACAGACAAGTACGTAAGTATAAAACCCGTCAAGAGCGTAAAAAGGTGCGCGGTACAGGACGCGATGAGCGTTATGAAGACATCATCGATACTGAAGCTGCTCCCATTAGCTAATAAAAAAATATAAATAAAGCTAATAACAAAAAGACCTCAATCTATAATAGATTGAGGTCTTTTTAGGTAAGGTTAACAGTTAACCACCACCCACCGCTTGTACTACCTCAATATTCATGCCCTCAATGATACGCAATTGTGCCAGCTCACTTTTTGGAATAAGTTCACCATCAACTTCGACAGCATAACGACCCCTGCTCAGACCCAACTCATTAACCACTAATTGTACGGTTTGATGAGTAGTTTGCAAGGTTTTTCCATTGACATGAATCGTGCTCATAATAGTTGCTCCCTCAAAACGATAACTTATATTAATGGATGATTGGTGTGAGTTCTAAAGCCTAATAGGTCGGGTGTTATGGGCTTACACGAAACGCCGTCACTGCCAGCCATACCCAGCCTGCTATCATAAATACACCACCTATAGGGGTGATGGCACCAAACCACCTTGGCGCGCCCAAGGTCATGGCAAATAAGCTACCAGCAAAAATAATGACCCCGATTTGCAGCAGCCACGCCGTCATTTGCGTCGTATAATTTAACCGAATCAACAGACCAACTATCAATAAGCCTAAGGCATGAATAAATAAATATAATGTTGCTGTGTGCCACCAAGCAAGCTGCTGCTCATTCACCATACTTTTGATGCCATGCGCACCAAAAGCCCCTAAACCAACAGCAATGGCCAGGTTAATGGCTGCTATACCTATCCAATTTAACATGAAGAACTCTTATTTTATTGAACGCTTATTGTTATTGAAGATCATCAGGTAAAATCATGCTATCAATCGTCATCGCTTCACGGATTTTGTCCATGGCGTTTTTTTCGATCTGGCGTACCCGTTCTGCGGAGATAGAATAGACAGCAGCAAGTTCATGTAACGTTGATTTTTGCTCTGTCAGCCAGCGCTGCTCAACGATGTCACGAGAACGATCGTCCAAGGTATCCATAGCAGCAATCAGCGCTGATGAATTGTTTTCTTCCCAATCAGACTCTTCTACCATCTCGGCAGGATCAAAGCCATCTTCTAAAAACAGCTGCGGCGCATAACGTCCATCATCATCATCGCTTGATTGGGTTTCAAACGATGCATCATAAGAAGTCAGGCGCGACTCCATCTCTAGCACCTGCTTACGGGTCACATTTAAATCATTAGCGATAGCATCCGCCTCTTCGAGTGTCAGCTGATTGTTGGTTTTTTTAAGGCTGCGCAAGTTAAAGAACAGTTTACGGTGTGCCTTGGTGGTTGCCACTTTGACAATGCGCCAGTTACGAATCACGAACTCATGAATCTCCGCTTTAATCCAGTGCACAGCAAACGATACCAAACGGACGCCTTTGTTCGGATCAAAACGCTTGACCGCTTTCATCAATCCCAAGTTACCTTCTTGAATCAAATCGGCCTGCGGCAATCCATAGCCTGAGTAACTACGCGCAATATGGATAACAAAGCGTAGATGCGACATAACCAGTAGGCGTGCCGCCTCAACATCGCCTTCATCGTAATAGCGATGGGCAAGTTCTTGCTCTTGAGTGGGCGTTAAGATAGGTATTTGGTGCACAGTATTAATATATGCACCCAAATTCACCCCTGGAGCAGACAAATGAGTGGGCATTGCAGGGACTAAATCACGGGTGCTGGTATCTTCTAACGCACTAGCATCATAAGGAGGGCGCTGTGCGGCAGCTTGCAGCGCCGCTTCACGCGCAGCATTTTTTTCAGTACCAGCGCTATTTTGCGTCTTTTTTGTGGTTGTCGAGTCGGTAGAAGGAGTAGCCATATTCTTGACCTTGATTAAATAGATAAGCAAACTTAAATGAGCAAATATTCAGATAGAAATCTTTGTTGTGTTAATTGTAAAGGATAGCACCGTTTAGTTACTATCAGTTTTGGTAATGATGAAGTGAAATATTGTATCGGACGGCTTTGAGGATGCTTTATCATTATCTTTCTGAATAGTCATTTGATCGATAGTCAATAGCAACTGATTAGTTGTGTCCGCTTGGCGAGTTTGCTGACAAAAAGCCCTAATATCTGCCTGAGAATTGGGGTCGGTTGCCACGACATATAATGATTCACCGCTTGCCACATTGCGCAGTGCAACTTTAGTTTTTAAAAGCGGCATAGGGCAAGCAAGCCCGCGTCCATCCACTAGGCCTTTTATATTAATAACAGGTTGAGTGTTGTCTATAGATTGAGACAGCTCTACCGCGCTGATCCAGTCAGCTGATAGTAGACGCAGTAAAGAAGCAGTAGTCTGCTGTTCAGTCGCAGATAGGGTCGGCTGCAAACGTACCTGATAAGGGGCATGCATGGTATGCAAATGGCTTTTAGTGAACATTGATGAGCTCCTAAACGCTTTGTTATTACTGACGAGGTGTTAAGACTTGATGGACAAAAAGGTCGCAAGATAAGAGGGCTATTATAACAAATTGCAGCTGAGCAAAGGCAGTTGAATATAGTCATTATCATGATTGGTCTACTAGAATTACACAGTCTTGTTGCGCAATCGTGACGCCTATCTAGATATTAGTAGCCAATACCATACTAAAGTTGACGTCACATAAACAACCTCGTATAGTCAAAAAACGATGATTTACCAAGCCATATAGGATGTGCCTTTGAACCGTTCAAATAGCTCTTTACTCCCTAGGTTTTTATTAAATAACGATTTTGCTAACCCTCATTTAGATAAGGGTCGTTTAGATGAGCGTTATTTAGATGACCAGGTTGCTAAATCTGGCACTCGATTATGGAGTTCAAATCGCTTGTATCAACGCCTAGTATGCCAAAGCGCTGGTCTATTTATGTTACTGGCTTTTATGGGGCATCAAAGCGATGCTGCGCCCTCCAGCTTGCTACCCTCTAGTATAGAGTTCCCTACAATGCCATCGGCGCTCGTGACCAATCCAGTTTATGACTCACGGCAAGCTTCAGATGCTAAAGAGTTAGAGCTGCCAAATTTGGAGGGGCAAGGTTTAAGCTTTGCCGATCAACATCAAAATAAATTGATTGGTGAGTGGTCACTGCAAAACATCAATGGTCGTGTCAAGATGGAACATGATCCTTGGATTCAAGAGACGGTCAAAGAGATGACGTGGCGACTTAATGCGCAAGCTCGGCAGCAAGCGCCATTAGCGTTAGTTATTATCGACAATCCTAATATTAATGCCTTTGCTGTACCAGGCGGCGTCATTGGCATCAATACAGGTACTATACTGGCCGCAAAAAGTATGGATGAGCTGGCAAGCGTCGTCGCTCATGAGGTTGCTCATATCAGCCAGCGCCATTATGAAAGTGGTGCAGATGAAAAGCGCAAAGCGTTACTCATGCAGGTAGGCGGCGTACTAGCTGCTATCGCGGCTTCAGCAGCGGATGGGGGCGGTGATGCAGCAGCAGCAGTGATGATGGGCAGTCAGACGGCTGCTATGAATAGTAGTATGGCATTTAGCCGCAATAACGAGCGCGATGCGGATCGGGTCGGTATGCAAATTATGACTCAAGCTGGCTACGATCCAAGGGCCATGCCCAGATTCTTTGCAACGATGAATCAAAAAAGCCAGCTCAATCAAGTTGCTAATAGTTTTTTGCCAAGCTTTGTACGCTCGCATCCTCTTAGTAATGAGCGCTTGAGCGAATCGCAAAGCCGTGCCCAGCGCTATCAGCCCTTATCACTTAAACAGCAGCAGCGTCATCAAGCTTTGTTTGATCTGCTCTATTGGCGGGTACAAAATGCGGGTAAGCATGTATCAGAAACTGCATTAAAGAGCGCGGCTAAAAATAGCGTCGGTGCCAAACTGGCCTTGATGCAGTGGTATGCAGAGCAGCAGCGTTTCAATGAGGCGAGTGATATGATGGCGCAGATGACTGCACTGCCAGCTAGCGAGCAACAGGCGCTCGAGCCGCTCTTGTCGATTACGCATAGCCAAGTTTTAAGTGAGCAAAACAAATGGTCGCAAGCAGCAGAGGTGCTTGCACGTCAGCAGCGCATCTATCCTGAACGCCGCGATTTGCGTATATATTTAGCAGAAGCACTAACCAATAGTAATGAGCCAACGCAAGCCCAAGCGCTCTTAAAACCACTCACCCAGCAACAACCAAGCGATCGTTATGCGTGGCAAAGCCTGCAATTGGCTAATGAAAAAATGGCCAAGAGCGCCCCCTCACCGCAGCTTGCTAGTATCGCTACGATTAACGCGCTGCGTTATCGCAGTCATGATCAGCTGTGGAACGGACGTTATGAGTCCTCACTGACGTCACTTATGCAGGCCAAACAGTTGACTGAACAACTACAAGCTCGTGCTCAAAATGGCAGTACCCGTCCACTGCTAGCAAGTATTGAGCAGGAAATCAAAAACGTAAAAACCGCCAAAGACTATAAGCCTTAGGCGGTTACTAAACAAAGATACTCAGTCGTTATATCATACAACACCTATCAATTTGATCTGGCAAAATTTATAGCCATAAATTCATAGGTACAAATTTGACTTAGAACATTACCCTTGTAACGCGTCTTTTACAAGCTTTGAGATCAGTGCAGGATCAGCGCGGCCAGCTGTTTTACTTTTTAGCACACCCATCACGCTACCCATATCGCGCATGGAAGTTGCGCCCTGTGCCGCAATTTCTGCATTGACTAAGGCTGCAATTTCGGCGTCGTCCATCTGTTTGGGCATAAACTCGTTGATAATATCAATCTCAAACTGCTCTTTGGTTGCTAGGTCATCACGGTTATTTTCGGTAAAAATAGCAAGTGATTCTTGACGCTGTTTCAACTGTTTTTGTAGCACCTCTAAAACACCTGCATCATCAAGCTCAGTCTGACGATCAATCTCGATTTGTTGAATAACGGCTTGTACGTTACGTAAAACCTTGACGCGCTCGATTTCTCGGGCTTTCATCGAGGTCTTGATATTGTCCGACAACGTCTGTTTAAGTTGGCTCACGATGGTTATTCTCCCTTATAAAGTTAAAACGTATGCTAAAAAGCTTGTGCCAAAAAGTGTAACATAAAAAACGCCACTGATATCAAGTGATAGCAGTGGCGTTACTATAAAACTGGTCGCAGTCTAATTATGTCATTAGATAGCAAATAGTAATTAGTACATACGCGTTGTACGAATAGTTTCGCGTTGTAGTTTTTTCTTGTAACGCTTAACAGCAGCGGCTTTTTTGCGCTTACGCTCTTGCGTTGGTTTTTCATAAAATTCGCGCTTACGTACGTCTGATAAAACGCCAGCTTTTTCACAAGCACGTTTAAAACGACGGATAGCGATGTCAACTGGTTCGTTTTCTTTAACCTTAACTGCAGGCATGAAGACTCCTTATAAGGATGAGATATAAAGGCATTAGTTTGGCTGTGTATTAGTATTTAGCCGTAATATCTCAAGATTACAGGCATCAGCTCAAACTAGGATAATCTTGCGCTATAGCGCAAGGGCGATTATTATACTAAAAAATGCCAAAAAAGTCAATGCTTTTACTACATGTCACTACTATGATTATTTGTCTGGCACAGCGCTATATAATACAGTGGAGATGCATTATTGGGCATATTTCTGGGTAGGATAAACTGGCCTGATGGTTCATTCAATACTCAATAAAACTATAAAAAACAAACGAACAAAAAACCCTTACTGTCTATAACGGTTTAGAGGGAGTTTATGCTATGATAATTTCCATATCGTAGCAGGCGTATTAACCATTTATATGCATTTTATTAAGGATGTTGGAATGAAGAAAACAGTATTAAACACAGCGCTAAGCACAGCATTTATCGTCGCTCTTGGTATTAGCGTTAGTGCGTGTAGTGGAGACAAAGAAAGCGAGTCACATGAAGTTTTGGCAGTCGATCGAGTAGATGATGCCGCCAAGCTTGCGCGTGAAAATGCGCCTGAAGCTGAAGATATGAATTTTCCAGAAACGGCTCCGATGCCAGTTGCTGATGCTGCAACAGACGGTACTGCGACGGATGGTACCGCGACGGATGGTACGGTAACAGATGCTACAGCTACTGAAGATGGCGCGACTGCTCCTGAGGCATCATATGCTACTTCTACTGAAAGCGCCACTACAGAGACCGCGGTAGCTGGTGCTGCTAGCACTGAAGCATCTGAGACTGAACCTGCTACAAATTAATAATGCTTATGATTTTTGGTAGTGATGGATTTATGCGCTGTCATCAACAGCCGCTAACGTAAATGACTAAATAAAGAGGGGCTTATGATAAATAAAAACCAGCGTATGAATGAAAAACCATTTGGTAAACTTGCATTCTATGCATTGGGTCTAAGTACGTTGCTCGCACTGAGTGCCTGTAGTGGAGACAACACGGTTGAAGAGCCTGCTGTCAATGAACCTGCTGAGGTGGAAGTCGTAGAGGAAGCGCCTGTAGCAGATGAGGTTGTGACCCCTGAACCTGTTGAAGCAGAGCCCTTAGACACACCAGTAGTTAAGACAGAAGTCACTGAGGCTGAAGGCGTCGCTGTTGAACCTGAGGTATTAGCTGTTGATGCAGGTGCTAAATTGTATGAGACAAATTGTAAGATTTGTCATGCAAGCGGTCTGCTTGAAGCACCAAAATATGGTGACAAGGCTGCTTGGGCGCCGCGACTTACTAAGGGTATAGAGACATTACACCTGCACTCTGCCAAAGGTTTTAATAAAATGCCCGCACAGGCAGTTAATGGCGTTACTGAAGCCCAAGTACATGCTGCTGTTGACTATATGCTGGAATCTGTCAGCTGATGCTAGTCATTGAAATTTGTCTAACGAACCGCCATTGTGAGTAGCAATGGCGGTTTTTTTGTAAGTGGCTTTATCAACCATATAGTGGGTTCACTTTAAAACTGAGTCAGTGTGACGGGGATAAATGTTTCGCAGCTTCTGTCAGCAGCAAGCAGGGAAGATTTATAGCAGTTGCAAATGGCTATCAGGGTATTAACCTTATTTCGAGCTGACTACAGTAGGAATAATAACATAAAGGCAATAACATGAAAGTATTGGGATTGGAGACGTCTTGTGACGAGACGGGTCTAGCAATTTTTGATAGTGAGCAGATGGACAGTGACAATCAAGGCTTAGTTGGACAAGTGTTATATTCGCAAATAGAGCTACACGCGCTCTATGGCGGCGTCGTACCTGAGCTTGCTAGCCGCGATCATATTCGTAAGCTGGTGCCCTTGCTTCATGAGCTTTTAGAGCAGTGTGATGTTGAGAAAAGTGAGATTGATGCAATTGCTTATACCAAAGGTCCCGGGCTTATAGGCGCTTTGATGACGGGCGCTTTGTTTGGCCGTAGTCTGGCTTATGGTTTGGATATTCCAGCGATTGGTATCCACCATATGGAAGGGCATTTATTAGCCCCATTAATGGGGGCGAATCCGCCAGCATTTCCGTTTGTGTCACTACTGGTCTCTGGTGGTCATACCTTGCTCATTGCCGCACGTGGCGTCGGGCAATATGAGATATTAGGCGAGTCCATCGATGATGCGGCAGGAGAGTGCTTTGATAAAGCCGCCAAAATGCTAGGCTTGCCTTATCCTGGTGGCCCTAATATTGCTAAATTGGCGGAAACTGGTCATCAAAATGCTTACAGCCCACCAAGACCGATGTTACATCGCGGTTTAGATTTTTCTTTTAGCGGTATGAAAACTGCTGTGCATAACCTTATCAAAGACACTGCTGGTTCAGGCTATGGGTCAGAAAATGGTTCTGATAGCGACCCACAAGTACGCGCCGATATTGCCGCAAGTTTTCAGCATGCGATGGTTGATACGCTAGTAAAAAAATGCGTTAAAGCGCTTAAACAGGTGGATATGAAGCGATTGGTCATTGCAGGCGGGGTCAGCGCCAATACCCATTTGCGCGAAACCTTAGAAGCTGAGTTGGCTAAGATAAATGCGACCGTCCATTATGCGCCGCCTGCTTTATGTACTGATAATGGGGCAATGATTGCTTATGCAGGTTTTGAGCGTCTACAAGCTGGGCAGTCTGATGACTTGGCGGTCAGTTGTGTGCCACGTTGGCCGATGACTGAGCTGCCTGCAGTGTAATGGCTATTTGTACTGGAAGTATTGCGTACCAAAACCCATACGAATGAAGGATAATCTATGCAGTGGCTCGCTATTGGTTTAGGAGCAGGACTCGGTGCGTGCTTGCGTGCATGGCTAACGCGCTTTAATCCGCTGCACAGCTGGATACCGCTTGGGACGCTTGGCGCGAATATTTTGGGCGGGCTATTAATAGGCTTGGCATTGGTGTGGTTTGAACGTACGGGTAGCGGATTATCCGATAATGTCCGTGTGTTTGTGATTACTGGGTTTTGCGGCGGGCTGACGACCTTTAGTACGTTTAGCGCTGAGGTATTTAGCTTCATTCATGATGGTCGCGTGCTGGCGGGTCTGAGCCTTGTGGGTTTGCATGTGGGGCTTACGTTGCTGGCAACTGCATTGGGATTTTACTTTTTTAAGCTGGTGCTTTGAGCTTTAATAAATATCACTTAATTAACAGTCTAATTTAATTGGTTTTATTATAGCGGTCTATTTTGAATAAGCTATTTATTGATTATCAGATCGGTTTTGGCGGTTCCAGTGAGATACCCTTAAAGCTTCGAGTTCTCACTAGAGAACCGCTCACTGTTCGCACAACAGCACGTCATGTTAAGTCAATATTGGATTAAAAATAAAAATTAATTGATGATTAAAAATGTGTTTTTGAAAAGTAAAAATTCAGTATTACTGGTTACTAACGTACAAAAAGGCTCTAAATCGGTATAACTTTCCTTCAATGGTCAGTTTTAAATTGAGCTTGTCATAGATGTTAATTTTACGCAATATAGTATGTAGCTTGTGCCTTTGGTTATCTTTGAGCATAGGGGTCAGCACAAAAGATGGAGAAAATAGTACGTCAAGGAATATTTGTTGCCTGCTAAGACAAAAGGTATCTACTATCGTTCTTTAAATTGGTCGAACTATACGGTCTGACTTAAGACAATGTATCTTCGATGAACCAAGAGTAGTTTATACCTCAGTTCAGATAAAAGAATTTATAATATTAAACACACATGAAAAGTACATAACACTGTTCAAATTATCATAGCTACAACACAATATTTTTTTATTTATTCTTATACTAACAGTACCTAAACATAATTTGGCTGGAGAAGTTGTATGAGACTTAATACGATCGACTGGATTGCCTATGTATTAACTATTATCGGTGGCTTAAACTGGGGCTTAGTAGGGGCATTTGATTTTAATTTGGTTGCAGCTATTTTTGGTGAACAAACTATTTTATCACGTATTATTTATATTTTAGTTGGTTTGTCAGCAGTCTATCTAATTTATACAGCTACCAAATTACGTGTAAACCACACCAATGTTAGACATTAACACTATAAAGTTTTTAAATGCTTGGACTGTGTCCTAAAAAATTTGGTGATCAAACTGTAGCCCTCGTAAGCAGCCATCAAAAATTTAGTGCGTAGGCTGGGTCAAAAACCTAGCCTACATCAGCCTAAGACATGTAGATCTACAACGGCTTCACTATCACTTCTAACAAACTCGCAAATCCCTGCATATAAGCCATCTCTTTACTAGAAGTACGCGTCGCTGCATATAGCTGACAATGTACGCCTTTGCCTAAGGGGCGCGATACTACCCAGCCTTTTTTCTCATATTCAGCCACGACCCAATCAGGCAGAGCTGCCACACCGCGCTCGCTCGCTACGAGTTGAATGAGCATTGCGGTCAGCTCAGTGGTACGAATACTCTCAAAGCTGACCTCTGCTGGCGTCATAAAGTTGGCAATAATATCCAAACGTTTGGCCTCTACTGGATAAGCGATTAAAGTCTCATCCGTTAAGTCGTTCGGTTCAATAAAATCTTGTGCGTCCAGATTATGCGTGGGCGATAGTACCAAGCGACTTTCATACTCAAATAAGGGCTGATAGCTAATACCGTCTAATGGCAAGTTGCTAGTGGTAATGAGTAGGTCAATATCACCCTCTATCAATAAATGATGCGGCTCAGGCTCAAAGCCCGTCGCAAAATCGAGCTCCACATCTGACCACTCGCGGCGATACTGATTGAGTATCGGCATCAGCCAATCAAAGCAGCTATGACATTCAGATGCCAAACGCAATCTACCTGCTTGTCCATGCGCTAAGCGTTTAAGATTGGATTTAGTACGGGTGACTTGCGGCATAATGCTGTCTGCGAGAGCTAATACTGTTTTACCCGCAGGCGTAAAAGTCAATGGACGGGTGCGCCGATTGACCAGACTAATATCGTAGTAATTTTCCAGCTCCTTTAGCTGGTGTGAAACCGCAGACGCGGTGACGTGCAGCTCATCGGCCGCTGCTGCTAATGAGCCGTGCGCGCGCAATGCGGTCAACGTATTGAGATGACGGAGCTCTAACATAAGATAATCGGATTAATAAAATGAGTAAAATTCATTATACTCAATACAGCAATGAATTTCACTCATAATTTATTGTCACTATTTTATTATTTAACGCCGACGTAATAAAAGCTGCGAGATAATAACCAAGATAAGCGAGGCGGCTAATAGGAGTGTACCAATGGCGTTGACTTCTGGTTTGAGTCCCACCCGCACCATTGAATAAATTCGCAGCGGTAAAATCTCATAGCTTGGGCCTGTGACAAAGGTTGAAACCACGACATCATCTAGCGACAGGGTAAAGGCGAGCAGCCAGCCTGCCATTACTGCTGGTAGAATCACGGGAATCAATACCGTACGTACCATTGTCGATTCGCTCGCGCCCAAATCGCGCGCGGCTTCCATCAGACGCTCATCTAAGCTACTTAAGCGTGCAAAAACAGTAATGACCACGAACGGCAAACAGAAAGTAATGTGCGCCAAAAGCAGCGAAACAAAACCCAGCTGTAAACCGATTAATAAAAATAGCGCCAGTAATGAGATAGCAAGTACAATCTCAGGCGACATCATCAATACAAACAGTAGGCCATTTAATAAGCCTTTCCCGCGAAATCGGTAGCGATGTAGGGCAAGGGCTGTGAGCGTACCGATCAAGGTTGAGACAGTCGCGGCGACCAGACCCAACACAATAGAATGCCAAAAAGCATCCAGCATGGCTTGGTTATTGAATAACGACTCATACCACTTTAAGCTAAAACCGCCCCAGTTGTAGCCAATTTTTGACTTATTAAATGACATGACTACTAAGACAATGATGGGCAGATATAGCATGGCATAGATCAGGGCAAGATAACCTTTGGCAGCGATACTGCCAATGCTAGGAGTCTTGATAGACCGTTTGTTTTTAGTTGACCTATGGTTAGACAAGCGAGTCGGTGAGGTGTTTAATGAGTTATCAGACATCAGGCCACCTCATTAAAATCAGTTTTGTCAATGCGGCGGCTACTGGCGCGGTAGGCGAGTAATAACACAGCCATTGCAAGGGTTAATAGCACACTGGCTGCTGCCCCAAAGGGCCAATCACGGGCATCCAAAAATTGGTTTTTGATAATATTACCAACCAATAAATTGCGCGAGCCGCCTAAAATATCGGCCACATAGAACATGCCCATCGCTGGTAATAACACTAACAATACGCCTGAGATGATTCCAGGTGTAGTCAATGGGAGTACCACATGCCAAAAGGTCTGCGTTTTTGAAGCGCCCAAATCTTGGGAGGCGAGGAGCATATCATTACGCAAGTCCGTAAATACGGCATACAGCGGCAATACCATAAACGGAAATAATAAATAAGTAAGACCAGCAATCACCGCACCTTGCGTATACAAAATATCAATCGGCGTATCGATAATGCCGATGGCTAATAGCGATTTATTAATCAAACCATTATTTGCAAAGAGCAATTTGAGCGCATAAGTCCGCACTAAAGAGTTGGTCCAAAAAGGTAGTATCAATAGCATCATCAGTAAGGGCTGCCAGCGAGCTTTCGCTTTGGATACCAGCCACGCAAAAGGATAGCCAAGTAGCAAACATAGCACAGTGGTAATACCCGCCATCCATAACGAATGCACAAAAACATCAAAGTAGAGCGGATCAATCATGCGTATATAACTGTCGATACTGACAGGTAAGCTGATAAACGCGCTACTATCACGAGTCAAAAAGCTGACCGCTATCACTAATATATTTGGTAATAGTGCAAATATGATCAGCCAGCCCCAAATAAGCCACAGCGTCGCTGTACGAAAAGGACTTTTGCCGCCTAAGCTATGACGGGCCATTAGCTCATATCCTTTTGGACGCTCAGGCTAGCGGTAGCATCCATAGGCTCAGCTGCTATATCATCTGGAGCATCCTCGTCAGGTAATACCCACTCCCAGCCATCGACCCAGGAGACTTTGACAGCTTCATTCAGCTTATAATCAAAGCTTGGATCGTCCTCATCAAAGAACTCCGAGGCTTTAATAACATGTCCATTTGTCAGCTCAATAATCGAATCTAGCGTGCTGCCTTTATAGTTACTTTCGATAACGCGGCCGAGTAATCCCGTTTGCGTCTGATCATCTGCCTCATAAATCCGTAAATCTTCAGGACGGAGTAGTAAATTGACGATATCGCCCACTTGTACGCCATTTGCAAAATCAGGCAGGCGTAAGTTACGTAAAGTCGTTGGACCCTCTTGCGCCTGCGCCTCACAGACTTCGACGGCAATGCGCCCATTTGTCACTTGTCCATCACGATTTGGCTGGTCAGGATACACGCCCTTTACCTCTGCTCTAAACAGATTAGTCTCACCGATAAATTTGGCCGTAAATAAATTGGCTGGGGTTTCGTAAATCTCGATAGGCGTACCAATCTGCTGAAACGTGCCATCTTTCATCACGGCAATACGATCCGACATCGATAGCGCCTCTTCTTGGTCATGGGTGACAAAGACAAAGGTAATGCCAAGCTCACGTTGCAGACGCTTAAGCTCAGACTGCATTTGCAAACGCAGCTTATGATCGAGCGCCGATAATGGCTCATCGAGCAATAATAACTTGGGACGATTGATCACCGCTCGCGCGATGGCAACGCGCTGCTGTTGTCCACCTGATAAATCCTGCGGTCTACGATTGGCAAAGCTGTCCATCTGTACCATGCTTAGCGTCTCGCGTACCCGCGTTTGAATCTCGTCTTTAGGTACTTTTTTGAGCTTAAGACCATAGGCAACGTTTTGGGCGACGGTCATGTGCGGAAACAATGCATACTGCTGAAACACCGTATTGACGGGACGCTTATCAGCGGACAAACCTGCCATCTGTACCCCATCTAGATAGATTGCTCCTGCATTTGGCTGCTCAAAACCTGCAATCAACCTGAGTAGTGTCGTCTTACCACAGCCCGATGGGCCAAGCAGCGTTAAAAACTCTCCATGCTTGATATCAAGGTTGATGTTTTTGAGTACTTCCGTTTGATCGTAGGTTTTTTTGAGGCCAGTCAGTTGCAATAGCAGTGGTTCAGCGTCAGGTGACGCAGGCGCTTTGTTCAAGTCTGAAGTTGATGAGGTCATAAGATTTTTCCTAAAATACCAAATTGTCGTTACCGTCTTAATAGCGGTGATTACATTGAGCGTTATTTGGTATCAATATAAGCGTGGTCTGGTTGCTGCGTATTATAACAAACCTCTGCTATAAATCCGCGCAATCTCGTTATAAGTTATGTGCCCTATACCGCTATAGTCATAAAACCTTGGCTAAATTTTCTTTAAAACGACATTTTTTAGCATTTTTTTGACGTTATTCCTATACAATCATTTCATAACTGACGAATATTTTGCCACAACCTATAATTTTACTCGTGATTGACAATCAAGGACCCATTATGCCAAACGATACCCGCCCAAAAACAGGTCAAGAAGCGCTTGAGCTTTTAAAAGAGGGCAATGCGCGCTATGTTGAAAGTCTGACTAATCTAGATCCCTGTATGCAAAAGCGTCCAGAGCTGATCAGCGACCAAGACCCTTTAGCTATCATCTTGGGCTGCTCGGATGCCCGCGTACCCGTTGAAATTGTTTTTGATCAAGGCTTGGGTGATTTATTTGTGATTCGAGTAGCGGGTAATGTGGTGGCGCCCTCACAAATCGGTTCGGTTGAGTTTGCCGCCGAAAAGTTTGGCACAAAACTGGTTGTGGTATTAGGACATTCGCACTGCGGCGCTGTGACGGCTTGTGTGGAGGCACTTATCAATCCTGAACAGCACTATTCGCCAAACTTACAGTCCATTGTCGATCGTATTCGCCCAAGTGTCTATAACTTGCATGAACTTGCCACCGCCAACGGACACGATGTGGATGCCGATGAGCTGGTCGATCGCTCTATACGTGCCAACGTGCGTATGTCAGTTAGCCAGCTTAAACATGGCTCGCGAGCGTTAGAGGACTTATCAAGCAGCGGTCAGCTATTGATTGTCGGCGCTGAGTATGATTTGGAGACAGGAAAGGTACGGTTTTTAGACAGCTAACGCTGTTTTATGATACTTATACTCTTACAAAACCACATCGATAAAAATGCTGGTTTTGACTATGATAAGAAGTGCGAATTGAGGCTACCAAGATAATCTGGTAACCCTCAGTCTTTAACTTTACTTATTCGGCCAACTATTGGAATAACTATGTCAAATTCAGCAACCGTTACTGATAATCAATCGATGCAAATAGCAACAACAGAGCAGCCTGCTAGCAGTGTAAACGCAGATGGCGTCCAGCCTATTGCTGCCAATACTACAGGCTTTACTTTTAACCACACCATGCTACGAGTTAAAGATCCTGCCAAGTCGTTAGCATTTTATACGGGGGTCCTTGGTATGACCTTATTGGCGGTAAAAAAATTCCCAGAAATGGCATTTGATCTGTATTTTTTAGCTAAGCTGACCGAGAGCGAGCGTGACAATTTGCCCGCTGGTGATGATTTAGAGATTTTTGCGTTCCGTCAACGCGGGATTTTAGAGTTGACTCACAATTATGGTACCGAATCTAAAGCTGACTTTAGTTATCACGATGGCAATAGCGAGCCTCAAGGTTTTGGGCATATATGCTTTAGCGTGCCTAATTTAGATGAAGCGGTTGCTTGGTTTGACAAAAACAACGTTGAATTCAAAAAACGTCCAGAGGAGGGCAGTATGAAAAACATCGCCTTTATCAAAGACTTTGATGGCTACTGGATTGAGATTGTCCAAGCTGATCTGATGAGCTAAATTTTTACAGATAATTTTATCAATAATCAAAATAGTAAAAGGAATTGACTCTACATGCCCACCTCTGAAGCCAGCGACGCAGCGAATATAGTGGCGGCTGACGTCGATCCAATGGCCAGCGATGCAATGACATATCAAAGCATTATCCATACCGCGAATGATTTGCTCAGTAGCTTTATTGAGCGTATTCCTTATTTTGTTGCCGCTTTAGTGGTTATGGTGATTTTTTGGCTGCTTTCGCTCTTTTTCAAAAAAATAGTGCGTCAACTGCTTGGCAATCATAGCCATCACCAAAATCTGGTCAAAGTTTTTCAGCGTGTGGGCAGCGCTTTAATATTTTTTATCGGCTTTATGATTGCGATGGTGATTGCCATTCCAGGATTTACGCCAGCCAAGCTTATCGGTGCGCTCGGTATCGGTTCAGTAGCGATTGGGTTTGCTTTTAAAGATATCTTTCAAAATTTATTGTCAGGGATTTTATTACTAATCTCAGAGCCGTTTCGTATCGGCGACCAGATTGTATCAGGTAATTATGAAGGGACGGTTGAGGATATCAAAATCCGCGCGACCACCATCAAGACCTATGATGGTCGTCAAGTCGTCATTCCAAACTCTGACTTATATACCTCAGTATTAACCGTCAACACCGCGTACAAGCAGCGCCGTTTGCAAGTTGCTATCGGTATCGGTTATGAAGATGATATTGAGATGGCAAAAGCTGAGATCATCAAAGCGCTAGAACATTCAGATACCGTATCGACCAAGGCTGAGCCAAGCGTGATTGCGACCGGCTTTGGGGATTCGACGATTGATTTGATGGTGCGCTGGTTTATTGAAGATGGCACACAAGCCAATAAAGTGGCCTCCATCCATCAAGTGATTGTAGAGATTAAAACCGCGCTAGATAGGGCAGGGGTCAATATTCCTTTCCCTATTCGTACTTTGGATATGAGTGATCCTTCAGTAAAAGCGGTGGTCAAATCGCTTAAAAATCAAAATGATACTAGAGAAAGTAGCACTCATAAAAAGAGCCTTAAAGCAGAGTAATTAACGAGTCTGTTCAAAATTTGAGCAATAAAAAACCACCATTATCTTAAGAAGATGGTGGTTTTTATTTTTAGCACTTAGCAATAAGATGCCAATAAAGAGAGTGCCAATCGTTAAGATTAGTTATCTTTTTTCACTTTATATTCAGTATGGCAGGACTCACAGCTATCACCAACTTGACTAAATGCAGGCATGACGTCAGCCACACTCGTTGCATTTTGCGCAGCCGCGTTTAGCTCAGCCGTCACTTTCTGAAAATTTTCAGTTTCAGCAGCGAAACCATCAGCATTAGACCATACCGCCTCTGTTGCATTGCCCACCGCTTCTGCATCTGTAAAGTGAGCCCAAGGGTTTTTGGCTTCTTCTGCTAAAAATGCCGCTTGTTCTTTAAATACAGCTGCATCAAATGTGTCGGGTTCTTTAGCCATGCCGCCCATGACTTTCATTGCATCACCATAGTTTTTCATAATGTCTTGGCGAGCTTTAATATCAGGATTGGTAGGGCTACTACATGCTGTCATACCAAGCGCTACCGTAATCAGTGTTATACCAAATATGGATTTAAATGAAAGGTTGGTTTGCAACTTTATCATCAGTTTGACTCCTTTTTATAAAACTTAACAGGCCCGTTATTGAATATTGGCCTTCCGATTCAAGCGTCATCGCTTATTGTTTACATTTAATGGTCGCTTATAAATAAAGATTTTTAGCAGATTGATAAAATAAAGGCCAGCTGTTATAGCTGGCCTAGTTTATATCACTTACTCTTATATAAAATGTGGTTCTTTTTGACCATTATGCCTACCTAGATGACAAAGTCAACCAATCACGCGGCTTGAGATAAAAATCCGTCAATTCAAATTCTGGTGTCCCCTCGCTAGGCTCAAAGCGATAATGCCAACTAGCAAGTGGCGGCATGCTCACCAAAATAGACTCAATACGCCCATTACTTTGTAGACCAAACAAAGTGCCGCGATCATAAACAAGATTATATTCGACATAACGACCCCGGCGGTACAGCTGAAATTCACGTTGTTCGTCAGTATAGGGTGTCTCTTTACGCTGCTCAAAAATGGGTATAATACCCGCAAGATAGCCATTACCCACCGCTTTCATAAAGTCAAAGCAGGTGTCAAAGTCCCAGCCGCGGCTCTCAGTATTGACATCATCATAAAACAAACCGCCGATACCCCGCTGTTCATTACGGTGGCGTAGGTGGAAGTACTCGTCACACCACCGCTTAAAATCAGGGTAGACGCTATCACCAAATGGGGCACAAAGATCGTGACAGACTTGATGCCAGTGTACGCAGTCAGCAAGGACAGGGTAAAACGGGGTTAAATCAAAGCCGCCACCGAACCACCAAATAGGCTCTTCACCTTGGGCTTCTGCAACAAATAAACGTACGTTTGCGTGGCTAGTAGGGACATGAGGGTTTTTAGGATGTACCACCAGTGAGACGCCCATTGCTTGTGCTTTACGGCCTGCAATATTAGGATGGCGGGCCGTGGCTGAGGCTGGTAGATTATGGACATGAATATGGCTAAACATGACCCCAGCTTTTTCAATCACTGCGCCATCTGCTAAGATGCACGAGCGTCCGCCACCGCCTTCAGGTCGCTCCCAATCATCGGGAACAAAGGTTGCATTACCGCCACCATCAAGCTCTTGCGCTTCTAACGCTTGACAAATACGTGCTTGCAAATCGACTAAAAACTCGCGTACGCGTAGCATGTTTTTAGTGGTTGAGGTAGTTTGGCTGTCGCTAATATTAGCTAAATTGGTCATGTTACTGTCTATGCTTGGAATACTCATAAAGATATCTATAATTATAATATGTGGTGATTATCGGTCGTGATAACAAATTTATTTATTGAGGTGCGCGGCCGTATAAAACTCTTTATCCAAAAGATGACCCATGCGGTCACGTTTGGTTGCTAGATAGTCAGCATTGGTATCATTGACACCCACGACTAAGGGCACACGTTCTACCACATCGATACCGTTTTCAGTTAGATAGGCCACTTTATCAGGGTTATTGGTGATAAGTCGCACTGCATCAACGCCGACGTGAGCGAGCATGGGACCACACATATCATAGATACGGGCATCGGCAGGTAGCCCTAACAATAGGTTGGCATCTAGCGTATCATGGCCTTGATCTTGTAAGGCATAGGCGCGAATCTTATTGGTTAAACCGATACCGCGGCCCTCTTGGCGCAGATATAAAATAGCTCCACAGCCGACCGCTTGTATAGCTTGCATGGCCGTATTAAGCTGAGCGCCGCAGTCGCATTTCAACGAGCTAAAAGCGTCGCCTGTCAGGCACTCTGAATGAATACGAACGAGAGGAACAGGGTGGTCTTCTGATTTGTGTTGCTTAATAGCGTCTATGGGCGCAGCCTCATGTTTTAACAATGGATTGACCACTGGTAGACCGACGGTAAGCATCAAATGCTCTTGACCCTCTTCATTCTCAAAAATATGAATATCAAACTCGCCGTGACGAGTGGGTAGTTTTGCGCTGGTAATAAATTGATATGACATTGCTGTCCTGCATAGGCCGATCATCATGGCGGTAGAAGAGTTATTTGATTGTTACAGCTGTGCTGTAATCATTATGCTGTTTAAAGCCAGATGTGTTAATCGCTAACATAATGACAAGTACATTGAACCATCTGGTCATCGTTTTATGGTGCTAATGATGATAGCATCCTGATCTTGTTTGTGAGAAACACACACAAAGTTCACAGACTAGGCACGATGATTGAAGCGACACTTTAAAAAAAATGCTATTATGCCATACTATTTAAACCGATACAGTGACAAGTCTTTGCCCTTACATTACTGTATCGTCATTAGTGCATAGTAACCAATATATCGTTATGATGGTTTTTATTATCATAGTTGCTATTATATAGGCCCTATAGTGATATGACTTCTTTAATAATGATAGATTTAAACAAAGCATGCAAATTTACTTATGCATATATGAATAACCTGTAAATACTAATAAACAGTGACAAGCGCTAAGCATATCGTAATCTATCATCAAAGCCTGCGTATTTTGTACGGCTTTAAGGTAGATAACCTTATATACCCTATCAATACGATAACGGTATATGGCGATATAGTAAAATAGTGTCTTGTCAGCAGCTTGGTAGGTATCGTACGATTTATGCAGCAGTCACCTTATTTTTCACAGTCTCAGTCAGCATCTGTTTCATCTGATATGTCGCTATCTAAACCATTAGCTACTGACTCTGCTGCGTCCTTTTCAGGTCTGCAACAGACATTCATGCAGATACCGCGTACGCGTCCTAGTACGCCGCTACTTGATGCAATTGATGGCCCCTCAGATATTAAGTCATTTACAACTGATCAGTTAATGGTATTGGTTGATGAGCTGCGCCTGTTTTTATTGTATTCAGCAGGCCAAAGCGGTGGGCATTTTGGTGCAAATCTCGGCGTGATTGAGTTGACAGTGGCGCTACATTATCTGTTAGATACGCCTAATGATCAGATCGTTTGGGACGTGGGGCATCAGGCCTATGCGCATAAAGTACTGACTGGTCGCCGCGATCAATTGGGCACTATTCGCTCCAAAGACGGTTTGACTGCGTTTCCAGAACGTGCAGAGTCAGTTTATGACACCTTTGGGGTTGGGCATTCATCTACCTCAATCTCAGCAGGCCTTGGGATGAGTTTGGCGCTGCGCTATCAAGAGCGACCACAGACGGTTGCTTGCGTGATCGGTGATGGGGCAATGACTGGTGGCATGGCTTTTGAAGCTATGAATGATGCGGTACAGCAAGACGCTGATTTATTGGTAATTTTAAATGATAACGACATGTCGATATCCTGTTCAATCGGTGGTTTTTCACGGCATTTAGCAATGTTATGGGAGTCGGGCTATCAGGTCGATATCTCAGAATCAGGTGCGCCTATATTATGCCAGCGTCCAAATATGCAGGCGTTTGACAGACGTAAGCGCCATAGTGCGCTACGTGATGTACCGCAGCTTGAGGACAATTTATTTAAGGCGATTGGTTTTACGTATTTTGGGCCGTTTGATGGTCACAACATTCCTGAGCTACTGCGAGTATTATCACTAGCAAAGCAGGTATCAGGCCCTGTATTGGTGCATATTTATACTACCAAAGGTAAAGGGTTTGCGCCTGCTGAGGCCGATCCAGTTGGTTATCATGCCATCAGTAAGTTACCAGCTGAAGACATTGTCGCTTGTGATTTTGACCAAGAAAAAGCGGCTATCGCAAGTAAGACTTCTGAGGGCAAGGGTTCTCAATTAAAATACTCGCAAGTGTTCGGACAGTTCTTATGTGATAAAGCCGCACAAGATGACAAATTACTAGCTATTACCCCAGCCATGGAAGAAGGCTCAGGAATGATCGACTTTGCTCGTCAGTTTCCCGAACGCTTCTTTGATGTGGCGATTGCAGAGCAGCATGCAGTGACATTAGCGGGCGGCATGGCAACACAAGGCGTCAAGCCCATTGTCGCTATCTATTCAACCTTTTTGCAGCGCGGTTATGATCAGCTTATTCACGATGTGGCACTACAAAACCTTGATGTGACATTTGCGATTGATCGAGCAGGCCTTGTGGGTGAAGATGGCGCCACCCATGCTGGGGTGTTTGATTTGGCGTTTTTGCGCTGCGTACCCAATATGCTTATTGCTGCGCCAAAAGACGAAAACGAGTGCTATCATCTGCTGAATACTTGCTACGAGTACCAAGGAAGTACAGCGGTACGTTATCCACGCGGTACGGGAACGGGGGCAATGATAAGTCGTCCTGCGCAAATTTATAGAATAGGTCAGGCTATTGTAGAGTCAGTATTTGGACCAAGTCATGCTGCTAAAAAGCTTGCTTTATTGGCATTCGGTACGATGGTTGCTACCGCAGAACAAGCGGCTAAAAGACTGACATCGGACAGTGCGAATAACGACTGCCAAGTACAAGTTGTTAATATGCGCTGGGTAAAACCCTTAGATACCGATTTGCTTGAGACCTTGATTGAGCAAGGCGTGACTCATATTGCAACGTTAGAAGAGCACGTGATTATGGGCGGCGCAGGTAGCGCTGTGAATGAGTATCTGCTTAATGCGTCACCCGCGTTTGCCGTGAATCGTCCAGTGGTTTGCAATATTGGTATTCCCGATTGTTTTATCGCTCATGGTTCACAAGCAGAGCAATGGGCTGATTGTGGTTTGGATACAAAGGGTGTGGTTAGTCAGTTACAGCGTCTGTTGTCCTAAATAAAATCATCAATGTTTAGCATAATGCTTTAGGTATCGTTTTTATATTGAACGGGTTATAACGCCTGCTTGCCGTAGGTGCTCACTGTTTTACAGCTTGCGTGATTTTCGATGGCAGCCGTTAGAGATGGCAGGCTTTGTGTTTATGGTCGTTTTTATTTTTTATCACATTTTAATATAATACAGTCAGACTTTTAAAGGTCGTATAGGTGTAATAGGGCAGACAATTGATATGCCGATTACGTATATAAATGCAATATCTGTAGTATTTACTCGTTTAATTCATTCACTAAGTAAATAGGTTATTTATGGAACCCATGGTCGTCATCGCAGCGCGTGCCGCTGAAAAAGTTGGTGCAGAGATTTTAAATGCGCATCAAAACCGTCACAAAATTGAGTTTGATACGGAGTCAAAAGGTCTGGATGGTTTGGTGACTCGTATTGATCGTTTTAGTGAAGAGTTAACCATCGCAACGCTCAAAAACAGTTATCCAAATCATTCATTTTTGGGTGAAGAGTTTGGTATGCAAGAAGGCCGCGGTGAAGACGCAGATTGGTGCTGGATTATTGATCCGCTTGATGGCACCAAAAACTTTGTTCATGGCGTGCCGCAGTTTTGTGTATCGATTGCCGTACAGCATAAAGGCGTCACCCAGCATGGTGTAGTCTATGACCCTGTACGTGATGAGATGTTCTCTGCCAGTCGTGGTAAGGGTGCACGTCTAAACCAGCGCCGTATCAACGTCAGTGAACGCAAAACGCTTGAGGGAGGATTATTCACAACGGGTCATCCTCTTGAGCGTCAGCGTAACGGTCAGATTACATCTTATGCGAAAGAGCATTTTGAAAGCTTACAAAAATTAACTGAAGCAGGTGGTCAAATCCGCCGTTTGGGATCAGCGGCGCTTGATTTATGTTATGTTGCCGCAGGCCGTTTTGATGGCTACTTCGAGATGTCCATTAAGCCGTGGGATATTGCTGCAGGTGAGCTGATTGTTTCAGAAGCACGCGGTGTGGTCGTCGATCATACAGGGGCCCACAACTCTATGAAATCAGGCTCTATTTTTGCCTGTAACGTGAAGCTATTAAAACCGTTGATGCAAGTGGTCGTCCCAACTTGGCGTGATGCAGTATAGTCATTAGATGCGCTTTTTATTTGAGCGCTATTGTTTATAAATTGCGACTACAAAAAAGCTGGTTTCATTATGGAGCCAGCTTTTTTGTTGACCATCAAACGTTTTATTCACGTAAACCTAATTGTTTCTCTTCACTGATACGCTCCAAGACATTCAGCTCTTCTTCGATTAGGGCTAACATGTCTTGTACATGAGGGAGTGTCTTACTACAAGCAGTAATACAAAATTCGATTTTATCCAAGTAAGTCGCAAGAGTAATGTTCATCGCTTGTCCATCGACGATAATTGAGGCAGGATAGAGGGCTTTTAGTAGAGCACCATTCCAATACAAGGGTTTTTTGGCACCGGGCACATTAGAGATAATGAGGTTGAAGGCTTGTTTTTTGGGGAATAAACCCGTCAGTACGTTGATACCTTCCCATGCGTAAGCGATGGCACTGTAATTGATCACTTGCGCCTGATTCATACGTCGAAAACGGCGCTTACCACTATTCATCGTACTATGAATCAGATGTAAGCGGCGCATGGGATTGTCTAAATGCGTACCTAGATTGGCAAGCAAAAAAGACACCTGATTGCCTGTGGCGCTATCGTCACGGCGTAATGAGATGGGTACAAAGGCAATCAATGGCTTACTTGGTAAGGCATCTAATTCTATCAAATAACGGCGCATTGCACCTGAACAAACCGCTAAAACCACATCATTCATATTTACATCCAGCTTTTCTGCTATATCGCGAAAGCGCGGCATATCATAAGACTGGGCGGCGATGCGCCGTGAGGCAGAGATACGGCGATTAAGAATGCTCTTTGGTGCCTCAAAAGTACCAACATAATCCTCATCACCATAGTGCTTAAAATTATCTAGCAGCTCAGTAAACACGGGTTTAATAGTAGATAGCTGCTCTTTTATAATACGAATAGCAGAGCGATCAGAGGGTATGAGCGCATCCACCTGATTACGATGACGCGCCATCAATGACCAGACAGGCAGTGTCATCGGCTCGTTGGGTGACTGCGAAAGCGATTTTTGGATAAGCCGCATGGCAGCAATACCATCTACCAAGGAGTGGTGAATCTTAAAGTATAAGGCGAAGCGCTCGGGGCTGCCCTCAGTCTCTGGCTGAATGCCTTCAATAACATGACACTCCCATAATGGCATCGCGCGATCTAGCAGGCGGCTGTGCTCTTTTGAGATATACATGAGTAACTCGCGGACACGTGCAGGTCTTGGCAGGGCTACATGACGAAAATGATGCTCGACGTGAAAGTTTTCATCTTGTTTCCAAAACAATAAATGCTCGAGCACTTGATTGAATGGAAAGCTTGGTGGTACTTTGGATGTTTGCATCTGCTGGACGAGCTGATAAACAAAATCATCGTCCGTGCCTTGTGCATCTACTGGCAGCTCAAATAAAAATAGGCCGCCCACATGCATCGGCTGCTTACGGGACTCAAGAAGTAAAAATAATTGATCGACGGCCGTCAACAATCGCATGATGTATCCTCTAAGGTCAATGAGCTGCGCGTTATAAGTGGCCTGACGGCGCATCGATATGAACAGCGGTTAAGTTAAATGTGAAGCTAACTGTACTAAAAAATATCCTGCCAAAAAATACCTTACTGAAAAAAGTATCCCGTCTGCGGTGAGCTGGCAGTTGCCATTTTACGCATCGGCATACGGCCTGCTAAAAATGCCTCGCGGCCAGCCCAAACAGCATGTTTCATAGCGTGCGCCATCATAACTGGGTGCTTGGCATGGGCAATCGCTGAATTCATGAGCACCCCATCGCAGCCAAGCTCCATTGCAATAGCAGCGTCGGATGCAGTGCCCACGCCTGCATCCACTAATACGGGTACTTTCGCATTTTCAATAATGAGGCTCAGCGTGTGACGATTCAGCAGACCAAGGCCGGAACCTATGAGACTACCTAGCGGCATAATTGCCACGCAGCCCATGCTTTCAAGCTCTTGCGCGACAATAGGGTCGTCTGATGTATACACCATGACCTCAAAACCATCATCAATCAGCACTCTAGCCGCCTTTAGGGTTTCCATAATGTTAGGATATAAGCTTTTTTCGTCACCTAATACTTCAAGTTTGACAAGATTGTGACCGCCCAATAGCTCACGAGCAAGCTTGCACGTACGAACCGCGGTCTCCGCATCAAAGCAGCCAGCGGTATTGGGCAAAATCGTATATTTATCGGGTGAGATTACATCAAGTAAATTAGGCTCATTGCTGTTTTGACCAATATTTG
>JARIAA010000038.1 GCA_029264635.1 Psychrobacter sp.
TTTTCGGGCGCGCGTCCCCAAAGAATAGAGACGGGCACCAGTCGTATCTGTAAGCTAGGATGCTGCAGGCTTGCTGCAACCAAACGTGATAAGCGCGGCGACAGCTGATTGTTTTTAGCTTTAGGGTGATGCAAAAAGATGATAGCAGCGTTTTCATTAATATCATTTGCGCTGTCTTTGACACTCATCAGCGCAGGCGGCAGCTTATGTTCTTGCGTTTGCAAATCGATTAAAATACTATTAGAGCGCGAATAATCTTGCAGCACATAAAAGGTTAGCGTTTGATCATTGGTATCAAATGCTGGCAGCTCGCCGAGCAATTTTGCTTTCACAGCGACATCAAGCGCTTGTCCTGATACTTTACGATACAACTGATTGATAGGCGCACTAGTATAAGGCGTCACTATCGATGATCTGGTCGCATCCGATGCTTTAACAGAACGATTTTTTAGGAACTTGTTTTTTAAGAAGCTGGGTATCATAATCAAAAGTCAGGCTTTGTAAAATGTAATACGCTTATGATGCCATAAAAGCGCTTAAAGCGATATAAGGTGTCAGCATCTCTGCTCAATATATTATAAAATTTAACGTATGTAATGTATGTTATGTTGCATGGTTTGGTGCAGGGTACACGTAATCTTTACCTCAGATAAAGCAATCTGCTTTTTATTGTCATGACCTTTTTTACCACAACTTTTATATGAACGTTTATAGGCAATCTTAAATAAAACGAGCACATCGTCTGCCATGTGCTGTACTGATTTTAAAATGGTTTAACTATATGACTCCTGCTATTAACATTGCCAAACAGCGTCAGCTTGATTATCAGCTGCATGAATATACTCATGATAGTAGTGCTCTATCTTATGGCCTAGAGGCTGCTGAAAAGCTTGGCGTGACAGCAGATCAAGTCTTCAAAACATTGGTTTTAGAGACAGATACAGGCGCGCTGGCAGTTGCTATCGTGCCAGTGGAGACGACAGTTAATTTTAAAAAGATGGCCAAAGCCTTATCTTTTCATAAAGTCCTGCCCTGCAAAAAAGTGCAAATGGCAGAACCTAAACAGGTCGAGCGCAGTACAGGCTATGTATTAGGCGGCGTCAGTCCCCTTGGGCAAAAAAAGGGTTTAGTGACAATCATCGATGTTTCCGCTAAAGACAAACCAACTATTTATGTTAGTGCGGGACGGCGCGGGCTTGAGATTGAGCTGCCTCCATTACAGCTAGCGGCAACACTTAATGCACATTTTGAAGACATTGCTGATAACTGATTAAGCATTGATTAATGACTAAGATAACCCTCAAGACAGGCTACACTCTTTTATAAACACCGCTTTTTATCACAAGGATATGTCCATGCCGCATCTAACCATTCAAGCCTCTCCCAATGTCAGCATCCCTCACGAAGAGTCACTACTCAAATCTTTAAATAAAGTGCTATGGGATAGTGGTCACTTTGGCAAACCAACGGATATTAAAGCGCGGATAGTCCCTATTGAGACGTTTTTGGTCGGTGTCGAAGATGATGAGCAGACACAGGGTTTTATTTATGCACATTTAAAATTGATGCCAGGGCGTGATAGTCATGTGCGTGAACAATTGGCACAGCTATTAGTGACTACCATAGAAGATACCTTGGGCGAGGCGCAATCGGGACGCGCTGCGCTACAAATATGTGTCGAGGTAGAAGAGATTAGTCCTATTTATCAAAAAAAGATTCTCGGTAGCTAATATAAGCCGCTCTTAACAGCGATCGTCATCCTATTATAACAACCAGCGATAGGATAAGACTTCATATTTTTTAATGAAGCATAAAAAATGCCCAGCTATTAATAAGCTAGGCATTTTTTTATTACTCGTAAGTTCTAGTCAATCTTAGTCTAAGAAAGCAAAATTCTCAATAGCCATTGCCATCATACTCTCGCTTGGCGCAACCATACTTTCGGCATGACCTGAGGTACGTGGCAAGATTTTATCAAAGTAAAACTCTGCCGTTTGGATTTTGGCTTTATAGAATTCTGCGGATTCAGCGCCGCCATTTTCTAGCTTGTCATAGGCCACTGCTGCCATGCGCGCCCAATGATAACCCATCATCGCATAGCCTGAATACATTAAAAAGTCCTCTGACGCTGCTGAGATAATTTCACGGTCTTTACGTGCCATTAGCATCAAGCGTACAGTCAGTGTATTCCACTCTGCACAAAGCTTAGTTAATGCCCAAACGAATTTGCGCATGTCTTTATCAAGGGCATACTCACCGCACCATCTCATAATGCTTGAAGTATAGTCGCGAATGATTTTACCTTTTGACTGCAAAATAACCTTACGACCTAATAAATCAAGCGCCTGTACGCCAGTCGTACCCTCGTACATAGTTGCGATACGTGCATCACGAGCGATCAGCTCCATGCCCCATTCTTTAATGTAGCCATGACCACCGTAGATTTGCTGACCGTGTTTGGCCGCCTCGATACCCAGCTCAGTCAAGAAGCCTTTTAAAATTGGCGTATAAAAACCAAGCTTATCATCCCACTTTTCAAACTCTTCGTCATCACCATTAGCGACGCCTTGTGCCATCTTGTCCGCATAACGCGCTGAGTGATAAATCATCGAGCGACCGCCCTCAGCAAAGGCTTTTTGAGTCAGTAGCATACGACGGACGTCAGCATGATGGATGATAGCATCCGCAACTTTTTCAGGATCTTTAGTACCTGATAAAGCGCGCATAGAGCGGCGCTCTTTGGCATAAGGCAGGGCGTTTTGGAAAGACAATTCCGTGTGCGCCAGCCCCTGAATACCTGTACCAATACGAGCCGTGTTCATAAAGGTGAACATCGCTTTGAGGCCTTTGTTTGGCTCGCCAATTAAGTAACCAACGGCATCATCAAAGTTTAAGACACAAGTCGCTGATGAGCTGATACCCATCTTGTGTTCGATAGAGCCACAAGTGACGCCATTACGCTCACCAATCTCGCCCTCAGCCGTAGGTAGGAATTTTGGTACGATAAATAGCGAGATACCGCGCGTGCCCTCAGGTGCGTTGGGTAGGCGTGCCAAAACGATATGAACGATATTTTCGGTTAAATCGTGCTCACCGCTTGAGATAAAGATTTTAGTACCACTAATCTTATAGCTGTCATCCTCTTGCGGGATCGCTTTGGATTTAACCTGTCCCAAATCCGTACCACACTGAGGTTCGGTGAGACACATGGTGCCCGCCCACGAGCCATCAATCAATTTATGCAAATAAGTCTGTTTTTGCTCATCCGTACCATATTGCATCAGAGTATTAATACAACCCGTCGATAAACCCGGGTACATCGCCCAAGGCCAGTTAGCCGTACCAATCATCTCAGATTTGATTAGGTTGATAGACATAGGCAAGTTCATGCCGCCGTACTCTTCAGGATAAGAGATTCCTTGCCAGCCGCCCTCTACAAACTGGTTATACGCTTCTTTAAAGCCTTTAGGAGTCGTGACGACACCGTTTTCGAAATGGCAGCCTTCTTCATCGGCGGGCTGATAAATAGGCGCAAGGACGTTTTCGGCAAAATCTGCCATACCTTGTAAGATCATATCAATCGTTTCAGGATCCGCGTTTGCGCCATTATCCAAATCTTTATAATGCGTCTGGAAGTCGAACACGTCATTAATCAAAAACTTAATGTCACGTAAAGGCGCTTTGTAAGTTAACATAGTCAGTCTCTTTAGTTGGTTTGCTTTTATCTAATGAATCTATCAACGGATTGTCGAAATTCTTTCATAAAATCAAGGCTAAAATCGCTTTAGCTATTATAGTTATAGTAAGTATTTACGAGATAAACTTATAAAAGTTTGGGATTGATAGCAGTATAAATGTTCTATTCTAACAAATATACTATATATAACTAATATTCATAACTTATTCAATAAGGTATTCATTTTAATTATCAATCTAAGGGAATAGTAATAAACCAGTTGCTTTGCTCTCAATAACGATAAATCATCGCGGCACAAATTCACCTAGAGTCATTTAGAGGATACTCATTTATGGCAGCACCCAGGCAGTTGGCGAAGCTAAAACAGGGGATTGAATATTTGTTTAGGCATATTAAGTGTCTCATTCGTGGTGAGCTTGCCCATCTGTTAGCGGTCAGTCAAAGTCGTCGGCCGTGGCACATGCCTATTATTGCGGCGATTGCTATCAGCTTTCCTGTCTTTGTTGGTGCTTATTTTGGCGCTTTACCTGCTGGTATTAAGGCGTCGTTAGGCGCTATGGTTATTTTGAATTTGCCGTTTGTAGGCTCTTTGCCTTATCGCTTGGTCACGGTGATGGGGTGGAGCTTTGCGATGACGCTGTGCTTTGCTCTTGGGCTTATTGCGCAGCAGGTGCCGTTACTTAAAATACCCGTATTTGCGCTGATCGCTTTTGGGGTCGTGGTTTTTGGTCGTTATTATCGTCAGCCGCCGCCTGCAGGTTTATTTATTATGATGGCAGGTGCTATCGCTTTATTTATTCCTGTGCCCAGCGAGCAGGTGCTATCAGCCATAGGTCTGATTATGCTCGGTAGTGGTTTTTCGATGTTTATGGCGCTTTTTTATACTCTGTTTTTATTGGCAACGCGACCTTCTAAACCTGCCCCAAGCTACTACTATGTGCCAGATACTTTGAGTGAAAGCTTTATCGTCGCCAGTTTTGTCAGTCTGTCCCTATCAATCGCCGTCGTTATCAAGATGCCTTATCCTTACTGGGCCGCAGTCAGTTGTTTTATCATTATCCAAGGGATGCAAATGCGCACGATATGGGTCAAACAGCTCCATCGTTTGCTGGGTACGCTATTGGGGATGGGAGTGGCTGGTTGGATGCTGTCTTGGAGTCTTTCTAACTGGGAGGTAGCAATCGCAATATTCTTGATGATGCTATGCATTGAGTCGCTGGTCGATCGCCATTATGGGCTTGCTGTGATATTTGTCACGCCGCTGACGATATTCATTGCAGAGTATGGCAGTAGCGTTGTGCAAGTGCAGTCAAGCGTCCAAGAGGTCATCCATGCACGAATGCTAGATACGGCTTTAGGCTGTGTCGTCGGCTTAAGCGGCGGCCTTGCGATGCACTCCATAAAGCTGCGCATCCCTCTTCGGCGCGCAGAGAAGCGATTGCTGGCGGTATTTGGCGACTATGAAAAAGTAAAAAAGAAGGGATGAGGCAGTTTTAATGGTTGAAACCTTGCTTTATTTTTGCATCTGATAAAGAGTTTGGCTTGCTTTTGCCACATCGATACGATGCCCTGTCCAGCGCTCAAAGCTTAGCGCTGCTTGTCCAATTAGCATACCGTAGCCGTCTGATACCTGCGCCCCGCGAGCGCTAAAATGCTGCAAAAAGGGTAGGGTACGTCCGTACATCATATCGTAGATATAATTACCGTTTAACTCATCGTCGAGCGGCAACGTCTCACCTGATAGTCCAATAGATGTGGCATTGATAATCAAATCAAATTGTCCAGTCAAATCAGATATTGCACAGGTTTTAATCGCATGCTCTTTAATGGTCTGATTTGCGTTACTTAGGGCGTCAACCAATATCTCAGCGCGGTTCAAGCTGCGATTGGCAAGGGTGAGCTGCCCGACACCTGCTTGAATAAGCGGTAATATCACCCCGCGTGCCGCACCGCCTGCGCCAATGATAGCAACGCGTGCACCCGTCAATGGCCAGCTTAGACTGAGCATATGGTTAATCAGTCCCTGACCGTCTGTATTATCTCCATACAGCGCTTTTGCATGTGGCACACCGTTTTTTAATGCGTCTGTATTAAGCAGCAGCGTATTGACGGCGCCCGCAACGTTAGCATGCTCAGACAAGCTACCTTGTGCTTGGCAGTAGTCATAAGCTATTTGTTTAAAGGGTACGGTCACATTGGCACCCACACCGCCGCCCTTAAAGAACGCTTCAATCACGGCCATAAAACTCTCGGCATTATCAGGGCAAAATTGGCGTTGATAGTGGATATCTATACCCGCTTGCTGCGCAAATACATGATGAATCTTAGGAGACTGACTGTGCGCAATAGGATTGCCAATAACAATAAAGTGCTGAGTCATAACCGCTCCACTAAAGAGGAAAAATAAGGTGATAAAGATAGGCATAACCATCAAAACTTACTCATCATAGGGGATAACAATATTTTTAACAAATTTATACTCTCTTGGATTGTTAAGCGTAACGTAAACGCTAGTCAATGGCTGGGCAGTTGGGTACACTATTGATATGACAGCATGATGATGACGCCATAATAATTGCGCCCTAATAGCAGCCCAAAACCTGAATACGCTGACAGAACAATAGACCTATAAATGGCTTAGTTATTGCATGAATTCTATCCATATTTAGCAGTTGGTTTGCTGTCATGCTTTGTCTTATGAATAAGCTCTTATATGAATGACACAGTAAAGATGACAAGGTATGAATGACAAAGTTTGCAGCCACAGCGCGCCGTATGAATAACCATCCTTTATTAGCAGCCAGATCTTTGGTAGCGTGTTAATATTATTAAGACCTAAAAAGTGTGAGTAAATTGCCCATGTGGAACAACAGCCTACAGACCTTTGCGGTCGGTATAATGATGGCAGCAGGCATATCATTGAGCGCCTGTAACGGCTCAAAACAAGATGTCACCTCTGAGGTTGCCTCTGACAATACAGCCGAGCAAGTCGATGTAGACACGCCTACACAAACCAACGCTGCGCCAGATTCAGACTTAGATGGAGCAACTGTCGATCAAGCCACTCCAGTCAAGTATGATGTAGCGTCTTGGGGTGGCAAAGACGTTAATCCTGTCAGTGTCAAAGAGGTTGAAAAAATTAAGCCAACCTTTGGTAAAGTTGTGACAACCGATGAAAACAGCTTGGACTATGCCAGTAATCCTGCGACCAAATACCGTTTTATGGATACTGACGCGCCTTATTTGGATCTCATTGATTCCGAAAAATATCTTGAGCTTGGTTGGTATTATGCCAATCCTAGT